>JAFUVC010000172.1 GCA_017483785.1 Prevotella sp. | reverse complement strand
GTTCCATTCGAGGCATTCCTCGATGATGTCGTCGGCCTTGAGGTCGCTGAACGTCACGCAGAACTCGTTGAAGAACGGCTGCTGATAGGTCAGACGGCAGAGTCCCGTCGCCGTGAGTTCGTCGGCGAGGTAGTGCGCGGCGGCATACGACTGTTCGGCCACTTCGCGCAGTCCCTGCTTGCCCATGATGGAGAGGTAGATGGTGACGTAGAGTGCCATCAGGCTCTGGTTGGAGCAGATGTTCGACGTGGCTTTCTGGCGGCGGATGTGCTGTTCGCGGGCCTGCAGCGTGAGCACGAAGGCGCGCTGGCCGCGGTTGTCTTTCGTCATGCCTACGATGCGTCCGGGCATCTTGCGGATGAGTTTCTCGGTGCAGCACATGTAGCCGATGCCGGGGCCTCCGAACGACATGGGAATGCCCAGCGACTGGCCGTCGCCCACGGCGATATCGGCTCCCCACTCGGCGGGTGTCTTCAGCACGGCGAGGTCGGCGGCGATGCTGTTGATGATGAACAGTGCTTTCTGCTCGTGGGCAGCGTCGGCGAAGCCGGTGAAGTCTTCGATGATGCCGAAGTAGTTGGGTGCCTGCACGACTACGCCTGCCACCTCGCCCTCGGCGAGTTTCTTCTGCAGGTCGTCGCGGTCGGTGACGCCGTCTTTCTTGGCAATCATCACGATTTCTATGCCGTGGAACTTGGCGTAGGTCTTGATGACGCGCACGGTTTTCGGGTCAACGGTCTCGGAAACGAGCACTTTCGTGGCTTTTTTCGCGTTGGCGAAGGCCATCATCACGGCCTCGGCCGTTGCCGTTGCGCCGTCGTACATCGAGGCGTTGGAGATGTCCATGCCTGTCAGTTCGGCCATCATCGACTGGTATTCAAAGATGTAGTGGAGCGTTCCCTGCGAGATTTCGGCCTGATACGGGGTGTAGGAGGTCAGAAATTCCGACCGCTCGATGATGTTCTGCACGACAGAGGGTGCATAGTGGTCATAGATTCCGGCACCGGCGAAGCAGGTCAGCGGTGCGTTGAGGTCGGCCATCGTCTCGAACAGACGGCGCAGTTCAATCTCCGAATGGGCCTCGGGCAGGTCGTATTCCTTGCGGAATCGGATGCTCTCGGGCACGTCGGCGTAGAGGTCGCTGAGCGACTTCACGCCGGCCACCTTCAGCATGGCCTGGAGGTCTTCGTCGGTGTGTGGGAAGAATTTAAACATAATTGTTAATTGTTCATTGGTAATTGACAATTATTTTGCGCAGAATGCCTCGTAGGCAGCGGCGTCCATCAGGTTGTCGAGTTCGCTCTTGTCGGAGAGTTCCACTTTGATGATCCAGTTCTCGAAAGCGTCCTTGTTGATGAGTTCGGGCTCGTCTTCGAGGGCTTCGTTCACCTCAACCACGGTGCCGCTGACGGGCGAAATCAGGTCGCTGGCGGCCTTCACGCTCTCCACTGCGCCGAAGTCTTCCTCTGCGGTGACGTCGTCGTCAACGTCGGGCATGTCCACATAGACGATGTTGCCCAGTGCATTCTGAGCGTAATCGGTAATTCCAACATAGGCGAAATCGCCTTCAACGCGTACAAACTCGTGTGACTCGCTGTAATAGAGTCCTTCAATTACTTTTGCCATAGTTTCTTTTGTTTTTTAAGGGGTTATTAATCTTTTTTGTAATGCTTGTCATAGAAACGTTTTTTCACGACCACGCCCGGGAAAGTCTTCTTGCGGATCTGGATTTCGAGTTCGGTGCCCAGTTTGGCAAACGGCGTCTCGACCAGTGCCATGCATACGCTCTTATCGACCGAGATGCAGTGGTAGCCCGTGGTGACTTCGCCCACCTGCACGCCGTCTTTGAGCACTGCGTAGCCGTGGCGGGGAATGGCCTTGTCTTGCAGTTCAATGCCGATGACGCGCTTGGCCACGCCGTTGGCTTTCTGCTCGGCGAGGGCTTCCTTGCCGATGAATTCTTCTTTTTCGAACTTGCAGAACATCGACAGACCAGCCATCACGGGCGAAATTTCTGCCGAGAGTTCGTCGCCGTAGAGCGGCAGTCCCACCTCGAAGCGCAGGGTGTCGCGACAGCCCAGTCCGCAGGGCTTGCAGCGTCCGCTGGCCATGAGTTTGTCCCAATTCTGGACGATGAAGTCGTGCGAGCCGTAGATTTCGAAGCCGTCTTCGCCGGTGTAGCCCGTGCGGCTGATGATGATGGTTTCGCCGCTGGCGTTGAGTTTCGTGGCGGTGTAGAACTTCAGGTCCTTGCAGGCCAGCTCGAGCACTTCCTCAACGACGGTTTCGGCCTCGGGGCCTTGCACGGCCAGCTGTCCGTAGTAGTCGGACTGGTGCTCAAACGTCACGTTGAAGCCTGCGAGTTGCTGCTTCATCCAATCCACGTCCTTGTCGATGTTGGCGGCGTTGATGACGAGGAAGAATTCCTCTGCGCCCATCTTATAGACGAGCAGGTCATCTACGGTTCCGCCGTCGGGGTAGCACATCATGCCGTAGAACACCTGTCCGTCGGGTGCGCCGGCCACGTCGTTCGTGAAAATGTGCTGAACGTAGCGCTCGGCGTCTGGGCCGGTGATGAGCACTTCGCCCATGTGGCTGACGTCGAACACGCCGCAGGCCTGTCGCACGGCCTGGTGCTCGTCGGTGATGTTAGAATACTGAATGGGCATGATGAAGCCCGCAAAAGGCGACATCAATGCGCCCAGTGCCACGTGTTTGTCATAAAGACAGGTTTTCTTTTCTTCCATAAATCTTGTTATTTAGGTTTATTTAAATTGATTACTCTTTCAACTGATGAGCAGGCCGATGAAATCGTCGCGCCTGAGGTTCAGGATGGTGTCGTCGAGCCGGTCGGGCAGCACTTTTTCGAGGCTTTCCCGATTGAGCGTCGTTCCCCGCAGCGGTTTCAGGATGGCGTTGTCGAGGTCGCCCACGAGAAAATAGTCGCCCATGAGGTTGAGGCTTCTGATGGTGTTGCCCTTCACCTCCATTCTCACTTCCAACTCGCCCACGCCCTCGATTCTGCGGCGGCGCACGGTGGTGTAGGCCGGATTTCGCCCGTAGATGAACTCTTCGCTCAGGTATTCGCGCTCGATTTCCCCGATGGCGGCGATGTCGTCGGCGTTCAGCACGATTTCGCGGTTGCAGAGGTTCCGCCGCACGAACGACTTGAATTCGCCAATCGAGAGGCCGATGTGGTCTTTGAGCAGCGCGATGTGCTGTCGCACGCTTTTCACGCCCTTGCTGACGAGTTTCGCGTCCGACGGCGTGATGGCTCCCACCATGTTTTCCATGCAGGTGTCGTAGAGCATGGTGCCGTGCACGATGCTGTGGCCCGGAATGTGATAGAACGCGTTGCCCGACACTTTTCGCCAGTCTTCTTGCTCCTCGTTCCTCGCTCCTCGAATCAGGATGTCGTTTCTGCCGCTTGTCTTGGCGTCGATGCCGAGTTTGCAGAGCATCAGGGCAATCATGTTGATGTAGCGGTTGAACGTGAAGTTCACCTGCTCGTCGCGTGTGATGTAGGAGAACATGATGTTCGACATGTCTGCATACACGCAGCCGCCTCCGCTCTTCCGGCGGTAGGTTTCAATGCCTCGCTCCCGACAGAATTCGAGGTTCACCTCGGCTTCGATGAGTTGGTTTCGCCCGAAAATGACGGTGGGCTTCACTTGCCACATGAAAAAGAGGTCGTCGTCGGTGTTGAGCCTTCGCGCAACGTATTCTTCCATGGCCAGATAGAAGCTCAGTCGCCGTGTTTTGTCGTCGGGTAGGGCGATGTATTGCATTGCAGTGGTTTTTATGGTCGCAAATTTACGGAAATTCTGCCGAACTGCAAAATTTTTGCGTGATAATCTTACTGTTGATTTCGTCAGATGTTCGCAATGGATATGATATTGGCGAAAACGCCTGCTGCCGTGACGTCGGCTCCGGCGCCGTAGCCTTGTATGAGCATGGGGTGGTCGTGGTAGCGCTCGGTGGTGAGCATCACGATGTTGTTGGAGCCTTGCAGGTTGTGGAACGGATGGCTGTGGCCGATGGTTCGGAGTTCCACTCGTGCGCGGCCTTCTTCCATCGTTGCCACGAAGCGTAGGCTCTGGCCTTGGGCTTCGAGCGCACGGCGTCGCTGCTCAAAGTCGGCATCGAGTTGGGGCAGTCGCTCCCAGAAGTTGTCGAGCGAGCCGAAAAACAGGTTGTCGGGCAGGATGGGGCTGAGCGCCACGTCGTCGGGTTCGACGGGATAGCCTGCTTCGCGGGTGAGAATGACGATTTTTCTGACGACATCCATGCCTGAGAGGTCGATGCGTGGGTCGGGCTCGCTGTAGCCCTGCTCTTTGGCCTGCCGAACGGCCTCGGAGAAGGGTGTGGTGGCCGAAAGGGCGTTGAAAATATAGTTGAGCGTGCCGCTGAGGATGGCCTCGATGCGGAGGATGCGGTCGCCGGAGTTGCGCAGGTCGTTGATGGTGCCGATGATGGGCAGTCCGGCACCCACGTTGGTCTCGAAGAGGAATTTCACGCCTCGATGCAGCGCCGTGTGCTTCAGGTGGGTGTAGTTCTTGTAGGGCGACGAGGCCGCAATCTTGTTGGCCGTGAAGATGTTCACGTTGCGCTGGAGCAGTTGGCTGTAGAGGTCGGAAATGTCGGCACTGGCCGTGCAGTCCACGAAAACGCTGTTGAAGAGGTTCATGTTGTCGATGGCGTCGCAGAGTTCGGCCGGCGTGCTGGGGTGTGTGCTCTCGTCGAGCAGTTTCTTGTAGTTCTGGAGTGGAATGCCGTCGGGGTTGAAGATGACTCGCGTGGAATTTGCGATGCCCACGACGTTGAGTTTCAGCCGGTTTTGCTCTTGCAGCAGCGGCTGTTGGGTGCGAATCTGGTCGATGAGGCGACTGCCGACGGTTCCAATGCCGCAGATGAAGAGGTTCAGTTCCTTGTATTCCGAGAGGAAAAATGCGTCGTGGAGCAGGCTGAGGGCTTTCCGCAGGTGCGACTGTCTCACGATGAAGGAAATGTTCGTCTCCTGCGCGCCCTGCGTGTAGGCCGACACCGAGATTCCGCTTCGTCCGAGCGTGCTGAACAGTTTTCCTGAGATGCCCGGCGTGTGTTTCATGTTCTCGCCGACGATGGCGATGGTGGCGAGGTCGTTCTGTACCTGCATGGGGAACATCGAGCCAGCCTTGATTTCATTGCGGAACTCGTCGTTGAGCACGCGGGCGGCTGTGGGAGCGTCTTGCTCGCGCACGGCGATGGTGGTGGAACTCTCGGAAGAGGCCTGCGCCACCATGAAAACCGAAATCCGGTGGTTGGCCAAGGCCGTGAAAATGCGCTGGTTCACGCCGATGACGCCCACCATCGACAAGCCTGTCACATTGATGGTGCTCGTGTGGCTGATGCTTGAAATTCCCTTGATGGGCTTTCCGTCGTTGCAGGTTTGCGCCTTCACCACGGTTCCTGCGGCCTGTGCGTTGAACGTGTTGCGAATGTGGATGGGGATGCTCTTGACAAAAGCGGGGTAGATGGTCGGCGGATAGATGACTTTCGCCCCGAAATGGCTGAGTTCCATGGCCTCGAGATAGGTCAGTTCGCCGATGGTGTAGGCGTTGTTGATGACGCGCGGGTCGGCGGTCATGAAACCATCCACGTCGGTCCAGATTTGCAGTTCCGAGGCGTAGAGCGCGGCGGCCACGATGGCTGCGGTGTAGTCCGTTCCGCCGCGTCCGAGGTCGGTGGGAAGTCCGGAGTCGCGGTCGAGCGCATTGCCCGACGAGGCGATGAACAGGGGAGAAGAGGTCGAAATCAGGTCGTAGGTGTCGCTCCATTTTTCCTGCATGAGTTGATAGGTCAACTCGATGTCGAGTGCCTGCTTGCCGTCTTTCTCCTCGGTGCGCATGAAATCGGTCGCGTCGCACCCTACGGCTTGCGGCTGAATCTCCTCGATGAGGCTTTTTCCGTTTGTTTCATCGGTGGTGGCGACGACAACGATCATGGCGTTGCCGTCGCTCTCCCGTGCGATAATCTCCCTGACAATCTGCCGACTTTCCGCCGTGGCGACAGACGTCTCGCCGAACTTCAATACTTTCATCTGTTTCTTTTTGGGGATAACGAGTTTGTCTTATTGCTGGAACTTCTTGCCCGACTGCCAGGTCTGGCCCACGCTGTCGCCGACCACGCGATAGGCGTTTGTCGAAGAGTCGTAGATGATGGGCTGCAACTTGGCGAGGTCAACCTTGCCGTCGGCGTTGAGAATGCTTTCGTCGGCACTCCAGTTCACCACTTCGCCCACCACGCGCGCACCGCCGTCTTCATTGTCTTCGAGCGTGACGACGCGGCACTCCAGCGTCAGTTTATATTGGTCGATGATGGGCGCATCGACGTTGGGGCTCGGCGTGGCGGTGAAGCCCACGTGCTCCACTTTGTTCAACTTGTTGCCGCTCTCAATGCCGAAATAGTCCGACTCGGCCACGTCGCCCGCCGTGGCGAAACTCACGGTGAAGGCCCGCTTCAGGCGCAGGTTGTCGGTCGTCTTGTGGGCCGAGAGTTCAAACGTAATCTTGTTGTAGTCGCACTGTCCGCCCCATGCGGCCATCATCACGTTGGGCACTTGGTTGGCGTCGTAGGTGGCAATCATGATGCAGGGCAGCGGCGTGATGACGGGATGCTGCGCCCCGAAGTTCTTACGTCCTTCCACCTGTTTGGCTTGTTCATTCGTGTTCATGTTCTCGTTGTTTTGGTTTGTTTTGGTGTTGTTGCAGGCCACCAGTGTCAGCAGCACTGCAATCGCTGTAAATACTTTTTTCATGATTTTTTATGCGTTAAATTTGTAATATGTTGCAAAATAGCCTTATCCCATCACCACGTCGAGCACCATCATTAAGACGAAGCCAACGGCAAAGCCGATGGTGCTCAGGTTCGAGTGCTTGCCTTCGGAGGCTTCGGGAATGAGTTCCTCCACGACGACGTAGAACATGGCTCCAGCCGCAAATGCCAACAGATAGGGCAGGGCAGGCGTCATGAGCGAGGCCAGCAGCACGACCGCCAGCGCGCCAATCGGCTCTACGGCACCGCTGAGGCTTCCGATGACGAACGAGCGCCACTTTGAGTTGCCTGCGGCGCGCATGGGCATGGAGATGATGGCTCCTTCGGGCACGTTCTGGATGGCAATACCGATGCTCACGGCCAAGGCACTGGTCAATGAAAGGCCGACAGCCCCTTCGTCTGCTCCGGCAAACACCACGCCCACGGCCATGCCCTCGGGCAGGTTGTGGATCGTCACCGCCAGCACCAGCTTGGTGGTTCGCGCCAGGGCGCTGCGGGGGCCCTCCTCGTCGCCCGAGCCCACGTGCAGGTGGGGGACGGTCTTGTCCAGCAGCAGCAAAAACAGCAC
>JAFUVC010000171.1 GCA_017483785.1 Prevotella sp. | reverse complement strand
ATCGAGTGCGCCAAACTCATCATACAGGCCGGCATCAAGCGCGTGGTCTATGGCGAGAAATATCGCCTGTGCGACGGCATTGAACTGCTCCAGCGCGCAGGAATCGAAGTCATTTACATGGGAGACTGAAACGTATGAACAACAAAAACAAATACATGCCCGTGATGCTGGCCGTCAGCGTCGTGCTGGGCATTTTCATCGGCACTTTCTATGCCAACCACTTCAGCGGAAACCGCCTGAACATCATCAACAGCGGCAGCAACCGGTTCAACAACCTGCTCCACATCATCGACGACCAGTATGTCGATGCCGTCAACATCGACTCGCTCGTGGAGAAAGCCATTCCGCAGATTCTCGTCGAACTCGACCCCCACTCCGTCTATCTGACGGCAAAGGAGGTCGAAATCAGCAACGACGACCTGAAAGGCTCGTTCTCGGGCGTGGGCATCGAATTCGTGATTCGCGAAGACACCATCCGCGTGCAGAACGTGATTAAAAACGGCCCGTCGGAACGCGCCGGACTGCTCGCCGGCGACAAAATCGTCACCATCGACGACAGCGCGTTCGTGGGCAAGAAAGTGACCAGCCAAGAGGCCATGCGACGGCTGAAAGGCCCGAAAGACACGAAGGTGAAAATCGGCGTGCAGCGCTTCGGCCAGAAAGACGTGCTGCAATTCACCGTCACCCGAGGCGAAATTCCGCAGCGCAGCATCGCCTCCACCTACATGCTCGACGACCACACGGGCTACATCCGCATCAAGAACTTCGGCGAGACGACCTACGCCGAACTGCTCGTTTCGCTGACCACGCTCTCGCAGCAGGGCTTCGACAACCTCGTCATCGACCTGCGCGACAACACCGGCGGCTATCTCGACCGCGCCGTGCAGATTGCCAACGAATTTCTGCCCAAAAACAAACTCATCGTCTATACGCAGGGCCGCAAATCGCCGCGTCAGGAATACCGCAGCGACGGCCACGGCAGTTATCAGGACATTCCGCTCGTGGTGCTCATCAACGAGGGGTCGGCCTCGGCCTCCGAGATTTTCGCCGGAGCCATGCAAGACAACGACCGCGCCACCATCATCGGCCGCCGCTCGTTCGGAAAAGGACTGGTTCAGCAGCAGATTGAGTTCAACGACCGCTCCATGATCCGCCTCACCATCGCGCGCTACTACACGCCCTCTGGCCGCTGCATCCAGAAGCCCTACGAGGCCGGACGCGAAAGCGACTACGAGCAAGACCTCGTCAGCCGCTACGAGCACGGCGAATTCTTCTCGTCAGACAGCATCAAACACGCCGGTCCGGCCTACCACACGGGCATCGGACGCGAAGTCTATGGCGGCGGAGGCATCACGCCCGACATTTTCGTGCCCGAAGACACCACGAACATGACCAGCTACTACAAACAAGCCGCCATGAGCGGGCTCATCCTGCAATTCGCCTTCACCTACACCGACAACAACCGCCTGAAACTCAACAATTTCAAGGAAATGACCGAACTGGCCGACCACCTCGTGCGCCAGAACACGGTGGAGAAATTCGCCCAATATGCCGACGGCCACGGCCTGAAACGCCGCAACCTGATGATTCAGAAGTCGCACAAACTGCTTGAGCGCTACATCAACAGCCGCATCATCTACAACATGCTCGACGAAAACGCCTGGCACCGCTACATCAACCAAGACGACCCCGTCATCATCGAGGCCCTGCGCATTTTCAAGGAAAACGCGTCGTTCCCGAAACTCGCCCCCAAGGACAAGGAAGAAAAAGAGCCGAAAGTGGCATTGGGAAAACCTAATAAATACGAACCTCTGCTATCACCATCGCGCCGATTTCCTCGTTCAGTCGCTTTACGAGTTGCGTGCGCATCATCGTGAGGTCGTGCCGCAGGGCCGGACTCACGATTTTCACGTGAAGCGTCTGGTTTTTGATGAATTTTTCGCCCGTGTAGCGCGTCACGGTCGGGCCCGTCACCTTGTCCCACGCGTCGATGAGCCGTTTCTGGCGAAGCGGCGTTTCAAGTCCCTGTTCCCGCAACATCTGGCTGAGAACGTCGTCGAGCGATTGTGTCTTTCGTTTAAACATGAGCGTTGAGGGTTATTGTTCGGTGATGACGCCGTTTTCCACGTTAAACAACTTATAGTCAGTCTTGCCCGAGCGCAGAATCTGGTCGAGGTGCTGGCGGTTAGTGTCGGTGATGAAAATCTGGCCGTAGCCTTCGTCGGACACGAGGCGGACGATTCGCTCGACGCGCTGCGCGTCGAGTTTGTCGAAAATATCGTCCAAGAGCAGCAGCGGAGTCGTTGCCGAAACGGTTCGCTTCAGGAAGTCGAACTGCGCCAGTTTCAGGGCGATGACGAAGGTCTTGTGCTGTCCCTGACTGCCCTCGCGACGAACCAGATAGCCGTCGATGAGCATTTCAAGGTCGTCGCGATGCACGCCGTGGAGCGAGTAGCCCACGGCACGGTCCTTGAACCTGTCGCGCTGAATGACGTCGAGCAGCGGGCCGCGCTCGCAATGCGACACATAGCGCAGCGAAACCTGCTCTTTTCCAGCGGCAATCTGCTGGTAAATCTGCTGGAAAACGGGTATCAATTCTTCGACGAAAGCCCGCCGTTTCTGGTAAAGTTGCTCGCCGTTCTCGGCCATCT
>JAFUVC010000170.1 GCA_017483785.1 Prevotella sp. | reverse complement strand
GCCAGCAGGCACCCGGCACCGACGAGTCGATTCACGAGTTCTGCAAGTTGAACTTCGGCACGGATTTTCCGCGATTCAAGAAAGTGAAGGTGAACGGCGACGATGCCGACCCGCTTTTCAAGTTCCTCAAGGAGCAGAAAGGCTTCGCCGGATGGGACATGGAACACCCCATTGCCCACATTCTCGACGACATGCTCTCGAAAGACGACCCCGACTACAAGGAAAAACCAGACATCAAGTGGAATTTCACGAAGTTCCTCATCAACAAGAAGGGTCAGGTTGTGGCACGATTCGAGCCGACCGCGAAAATTTCCATTATTGAGGCACAAATTGAAGAACTTTTAGGGAAATGAAAACGAAATGCTTGATTATCGGCAGCGGCCCCGCAGGCTACACGGCAGCTATCTACGCCGGACGCGCCAACCTGTCGCCCGTGCTCTACTGCGGCCTGCAGATGGGCGGACAACTCACGCAGACCACCACCGTGGAGAACTTTCCGGGCTATCCCGAGGGCGTTGACGGCAACGAGATGATGATGCAGTTGCGGCAGCAGGCCGGACGGTTCGGAGCCGACCTGCGCGACGGAACCATCGAGAAAGTCGATTTCTCGAAGCGTCCCTACCTCGCGACCACCGACCGAGGCGAGGAAATCGAGGCCGACACCGTGATTATCGCCACGGGAGCCTCCGCGAAATACCTCGGTCTGGACGACGAGAAGAAATACAACGGCATGGGCGTGTCGGCCTGTGCGACCTGCGACGGGTTTTTCTATCGGAAAAAGACCGTTGCCGTGGTCGGCGGTGGCGATACCGCCTGCGAAGAAGCCATCTACTTGGCGCAGTTGTGCCAGAAAGTCTATCTGATTGTCAGGAAACCGTTCCTGCGGGCCAGCGAGGTGATGCAGAAGCGCGTGTTTGACAACGAGAAAATCGAGGTGCTTTTCGAGCACAACACGATTGGGCTCTATGGCGAAAACGGCGTGGAAGGCGCGCATGTGGTGAAGCGCATGGGCGAGCCCGACGAAGAACGCTACGACCTGCCCATCGACGGATTTTTCCTCGCTATCGGCCACAAGCCCAACACCGACATCTTCCGCGACTTCATCGCCCTCGACCCGACGGGCTACATCCGCACGCTCGACGGCACGCCGCGCGTGGCATCGGCTGTCGACCCGACGCAGACCCTGCCGGGCGTCTTTGCCGCCGGCGACTGTGCCGACCCTGTCTATCGCCAGGCCATCGTGGCCGCAGGAAGCGGCTGCAAGGCCGCGCTCGAGGCCGAGCGGTTTCTGCAGGAATAGGAGTTGCAGGAGTTCAGGAGTTCAGGAGTAATACTATCAAAAAATATAAAAAAATGAAACAAGTGGATGTAAAGCCTTCCAATGGCAAATTAGGAATTATGATTGTAGGCAACGGCGCTGTTGCCACGACATTCATGACCGGCGTTCTGATGGCCCGAAAGGGCCTGACCAAGCCCGTCGGCGCCATGACGCAATACGACAAGGTGCGCGTGGGCAAGGGCGACGCCAAGAAGTATCTGAAATATGGCGAACTCGTGCCGCTGGCCTCGCTCGACGACATCGTCTTCGGCTGCTGGGACGTCTATCCGCAGAACGCCTATCAGGCCGCCGTCTATGCCGAAGTGCTGAAGCGCGAAGACATCGACCCCGTGCGCGATGAACTCGAGAAAATCGTGCCGATGAAGGCCGCTTTCGACAAAAACTATGCCAAGCGACTCGACGGCGACAACGTGAAGGGCAACCTGACCCGCTGGGAGATGGTCGAGGCCCTGCGCGACGACATCCGCCAGTTCAAAGCCGAGAAACAATGCGACCGCGTGGTTGTTCTCTGGGCTGCATCGACCGAAATTTACGTGCCCATCGACGAACAGACGCACTACTCGCTCAACGCCCTCGAAACCGCGATGAAGGCCGACGACCGCGAGCACGTAGCCCCGTCGATGTGCTACGCCTATGCCGCCCTTTCGGAAGGCTGCCCGTTTGTGATGGGAGCACCCAACACGACGGTCGATATTCCTGCCGTCTGGGAACTGGCCGAAAAGACGCAGATGCCCATCGCCGGCAAGGACTTCAAGACGGGCCAGACGCTCGTAAAGAGCGGTTTCGCCCCGATTATCGGCACGCGCTGCCTCGGTCTCGACGGATGGTTCTCGACCAACATCCTCGGCAATCGCGACGGACTCGTGCTTGACGTGCCCGAGAACTTCCGCACGAAGGAAGTGTCGAAACTCTCGACGCTGGAGACGATTCTGCGCCCCGAAGACCAGCCCGACCTCTACGGCCACGGCAACGACGACGACACGCAGTATTACCACAAGGTTCGCATCAACTACTATCCGCCGCGCAACGACAACAAGGAGTCGTGGGACAACATCGACATCCGGGGCTGGATGGGCTATCCGATGCAAATCAAGATTAATTTCCTCTGCCGCGACTCGATTCTGGCCGCTCCGGTGTGCCTCGACCTGTGTCTGCTCATCGACTTGGCCGCCCGCGCCGGTCGCTATGGCACGCAGCGCTTCCTGAGCTTCTTCCTAAAGAGTCCGATGCACGACTACACGCAGGGCGAGGCTCCCGTGAACCACCTCTACCAGCAGCACACGATGCTTCGCAATGCGCTGCGCGAAATGGGTGGCTACGAGGCTGACGAGGAAATCGACTGATTTTTCGAAATAATCCAAAGGCCGACGAAGGTCAGAAAACCGTTGAGCATCAGCAGTTCATAGCCGAATCGGTAATCGAAAAAATGACGAGTAGCGTTGTCTATCATCAGGCAGATGATGGGCGACGCTATTGCAATGATGGGAGTCATTCGAGAGTTGACAGTTGAGAGTTGAGAGTTGACAGTTGATTGTTGGGTGTTGTTTTTCGGGCGGAGAAGGGCAAAGGCGAAAAGACCGAGCAGCGGACCATAGGTGTAGCCGCACATCACGTAGATGGCATCGATGACGCTCGTGGAATTGACCAACCCAAACAGCAGAATCACCATCGTGAACACCACCGCCATTCCGATGTGGACACGACGGCGCAACGCTTCGTCGTCGGGACGCTCGCGAATATCGACGCAATAACTTGTCGTGAGGGCGGTCAGCGCGGAGTCGGCACTCGAAAACGAGGCAGCCACCATTCCCAAAAGAAACAGAATGAGAACGCCCTGTCCTAAAACGCCTGTTGCGGCGAACATCGGCAGCAATTCGTCGCCCGAAGTGGGCAGCGGAACGCCTTGTTTTGCGGCAAGCATCGTCAGCAGAACGCCGAGCGAAAGGAAGAGCAAATTGGCAGGCACGAAGGCCAATCCGTAACTGCACATATCTTTTTGTGCGTCGCGTAAGTTCTTGCAAGTCAGGTTCTTCTGCATCATATCTTGGTCGAGTCCCGTCATCACAATCACGATGAAAACACCGCTCAGAAACTGTTTCCAGAAATTCTGCCGCGATACCCAGTCGTCGAACACGAACATCCGCGAATGGCTGTCGGCTGCAATCGCCCGCACGGCCTCGCCCACGCTAAGGTCGAGTGCGCCCATCGCCTTGTAAATAATCAGTGCCAGAGCCCCAAACATACACGCCGTTTGCAGTCCGTCGGTCCACACGAGCGTTTTGATGCCGCCGCGCCGCGTGTAAAGCCAAATCAGCACGACCATCGCCACGACGGTCGGTGCAAAGGGCGTTCCGAGCATTTGTTGTACGATGACGCAAACGACATAGAACCGAGCCGCCGCGCCCGTCATTTTCGAGAGCAGGAAAAACGATGCGCCCGTCTTGTAGGCCGACGCGCCGAGCCGTTGGCCGAGAAAAGCGTAAATCGTCGTCAGATTCAGGCGATAATAGACCGGCAGCAGCACGAACGCCACCGCCAGATAGCCCAAAATAAAGCCGAGGCAGGTCTGCATATAAGTCATATCCTGCCAGAGCACCATCCCCGGCACCGAGACGAACGTCACGCCCGAAATCGACGCGCCAATCATGCCCCACGCCACCATGTACCACGGACTTTTGCGCTCGCCGCGAAAAAAAGCCTCGTTGGTGGAGCGGCGCGCCGTGAGCCGGCTGAAGAGCATCAGCAGCGCCAGATAGCCCAGAATGACAAGAATTGCAGTCATAACGGCTGCAAAGTTACGATTTTTTTCGTAATTTTTCGGGAAAAAGTTTGGCGTTTCCGAAAATTGTTGTACTTTTGCACTCAGCAATCAAAAATTATGACAAACGATGACAGCATTTGTTTCTGCATATTGGTGGTGGCGCAACTCAAGATTCCAAAAGTCGTGAGTCGTGTTCGCCGTGTGGAGAAATCAAGTCATCAACCGCATAAAAGGCCTGCCGTTCTTACGACAGGTCTTTTTCATTTCAGAAACATCAAATTTATTCACTTTTAAAATGACAACGACAATGAAACAGAAAAGATTTATGCTCCCCGAGAGCGAACTGCCCCGCGAATGGTACAACATTCAGGCCGACATGGCGACGAAACCCCTGTTGCCCATCCATCCGAAGACGCGTGAGCCGCTTGGCGTAGATGACCTTGCGCGGATTTTCCCCCGCGAGTGCTGCGTGCAGGAACTCGACCAGACGAACGCCTTCATCCCCATTCCCGACGAGGTGATGGAGAAGTACCAGTACTACCGCTCCACGCCGCTCGTGCGTGCCTACGCGCTGGAGGAGGCCCTTGAGACACCTGCCCACATTTATTTCAAGAACGAGAGCGTGAATCCGCTCGGCTCGCATAAAATCAACTCCGCCCTGCCGCAGTGCTACTACGCCAAGCAGGAAGGCACCACCAACGTCACTACCGAGACCGGCGCCGGACAGTGGGGAGCCGCGCTTTCGTATGCCGCTTCGGTGTTCGGGCTGGAGGCCGCCGTCTATCAGGTGAAGATTTCGATGCAGCAGAAGCCCTACCGCTCGTCAATCATGCGCACGTTTGGCGCGGCCGTGACGGGTTCGCCCTCCATGTCAACGCGCGCCGGAAAAGACATCATCACGCGCGACCCGCGCCACCCGGGTTCGCTCGGCACGGCCATCAGCGAGGCCGTGGAACTCGCCACCACCACGCCCGGCTGCAAATACACGCTGGGCTCGGTCTTGAACCACGTGGCGCTGCATCAGTCGATTATCGGACTCGAAGCCGAGAAGCAGATGGCAATGGCCGGTGAATATCCCGACGTGGTGATTGCCTGCTTCGGCGGCGGCTCGAACTTCGGCGGCATCGCCTTCCCCTTCATGCGCCACAACCTGAAGGACGGCAAGACCACCGACTTCATCGCCGCCGAGCCCGAGAGTTGCCCGAAACTCACGCGCGGCCAGTTCCGCTACGACTTCGGCGACGAGGCCGGCTATACGCCCTTGCTGCCGATGTTCACCCTCGGCCACGGCTTCAAGCCTGCCAACATCCACGCCGGCGGACTGCGCTACCACGGCGCTGGCATGATTGTCTCGCAGTTGCTCAAAGACGGCCTGATGCGCGGCGTCGATATTCCGCAGACCGAGACTTTCGAGGCCGGACTGCTCTTTGCCCGCACCGAGGGCATCATTCCTGCGCCCGAGTCGAGCCACGCTATCGCCGCCACCGTGCGCGAGGCCCTGAAATGCAAGCAGACGGGCGAGCAGAAGGTGATTCTCTTCAACCTCTCGGGCCACGGACTTATCGACATGACCGCCTACGAGCAGTATCTCAACGGCGACCTGATGAACTATCAACTCAGCGACGAGGAGATAGCGCGGAATTTGGATCGGATTTGAGAATTCGAGGGAAAAACTCAAAAATGTTTGGTTTTTCCCTCACTTCTTTGTATCTTTGCACGGATATTTAATTACTACTACCAAAAAACGAAAAAATTTATGAAGAACTATTTTGATTTGAAGGGTCAGGTGGCCATTGTTACGGGCTGCTCTGGCGGACTGGGTGTGCAGATGGCGAAGGCGCTGGCCAGCCAAGGGTGCAACATCGTGCCGATTGCACGTCGTATGGAGAAACTCGAGGAGGTGGCGAAAGAACTGCGCGAGGAGTTTGGCGTGGAGGTGCTGCCGATTCGCTGCGACATCACGAAGACGGAGATGGTGGACGACGTTGTGAAGCAGACGATGGAGCGCTTCGGCCGCATCGACATCCTGATTAACAACGCCGGAACGGGTGCTGTGGCACCTGCCGAGGACATCACCGACGAGCAGTTCGACAACGAAATGCAGATTGACCTCTTCGGCACGTTCAAGATGGCTCGCGCCGTGGCGAAACAGGCGATGATTCCCGCGAAATACGGCCGAATCATCAACATTGCGTCGATGTATGGACTGGTGGGCAACAAGATTGCGCCGTGCTCGCCGTATCACGCTGCGAAGGGCGGCGTGGTGAACCTGTCGCGCGGCTTGGCTGCGGAGTGGGGCAAGTATGGCATCACGGTGAACACGATTTGCCCGGGCTACTTCTGGACGCCGCTGACGAAGGACACGCTCGAAACCGAGTGGTTTGCGAACTACGCCAAGAGCACCATTCCACTTGAGCGCTACGGCAACGAGGGCGAACTCGACACGACCACGCTCTTCCTTGCGTCGAAGGCTTCGTCGTATGTGAATGGCACGGCCATTCCCGTTGACGGCGGCTACACCTGCGTGTAAACCCTGCGCAACGCTGAAATGAAATCAGGCAGCCTCGAATTGGAGACTGCCTGATTCTTTTTTTTACTCGGCCTTGGGTTCTTCTTCCCCGGCCTGCTCGTCGTCTTCGGCGGAGAGAGTCGCCTTGAAGTCGGAATATCCGTTTTTGACGAGGATGTCGTACCATTGCAGCAGTTTCTTGATGTCGCCGTCGTGGACGCGGTCGCGGTCGTAGTCGGGCAGCACCTCGGCGAAATAGCCGTGGAGTTCTTTCGACGCGGCTTTCTTGTAGTTGAGCGTGCAGGGCTTGAGTTGCTCATTCTTGCCCACGTTTTCGAGCACTTTCCACAGTGGGATGTCTTCGCTGTCGGTGAACATGGCGATGTCGCCGAGGCTGGTGATGCGGTCGGTGCCGAAGGCGGGCATACGTTTCTTGGTTTCGTCGAGTGCTTCGACAATCAGGTTCATTTTTCCTTGGCTAACAAGGCGATAGAGGCCGGGTTTTCCGGCAATTGAGAGGATTGTTTCCATTGTTTTCTGTTGTTTAATTGTTGAGTGTTGAGTTGTTTAATTGTTGGGTGTTGGGTTGTTGATGGTTGCGAGCAGCGTGTCGATTTGCGCGTCGAGGTCGGCCGCTTCGTCGTTGACAATCTCGAAATGGCTTCGTTTCAGGATTTTCTCCTGCGGCATCTGGCAGCGAATCCATTCCAGGGCTTTCTCGCTGGTGAGGCCGTCGCGCCCGATGATTCGGCGCAGTCGGAGGTCGAGCGGGGCGGTGACGCAGACGATGTGGTCGAAGTGGAGCCGCTGGTGGAAATTGCTCTCGAAGAGGATGGCGCTTTCGAGCCATTCGAGCCCGGAGTCCAGAAAGTCTTGCGCCACGGCGGGGTGGACAATCTCGTTGACGGCTTTTTTCGCCGCGTCGGAACTCAAAATGAACTCCGAGAGCACTTCCTTGTGGAACTCGCCGTCGGCGTAGAGTTGGCTGCCGACGAGGTCGGCCAGTGCCTGCCGGATGGGCGGCGACTCGCGGATGAGCCAGCCTGCTGCGATGTCGCAGTTATAGACCCAGATGCCCCGTCGGGCGAGTTGTCGGCAGACGAACGACTTTCCGCTGCCGATTCCGCCCGTGAGTGCGATGTGCTTCATTGTTCGATGAGATAATCTACTTGAGTGATTTCTAACTGTGCGTTTTTCACGCCGCTCGGTATTTTCCGCAGGTAGAGCGGGCATTTCTCGGGATGTTTATCGACCAGTTCCCTGAAATCGGCCTCCACGAGGAACTGCTCGGGCTTGATTTGCCTGAAAAGCGTTGCTCCGGCCACGAATTTCACTTTCACGCGGGGCGGAAACGTGCGGAGGATGTTGCCCTCGGGCATGTTCACGGCGTGGATGGGCACTTCGATGCTCTCTTCGGTGAGCACGTCGGGGCAGAGCGTGATGACCACCTGCTCGGGCACGATTTTCACGCCCTTGATTTTCTGCAGGTTGACGGTCTGGACGACGGTGTCTTCAAAGTTCGTGATTTTCAGCGGCTCGGTGTAAATGTGTTTGATGCTGTCGAGCAGGTCTCTGTCGGCATAAATCGTTACGCTGCTGGGCGACGAGATTGTGCGCGCCAGATAGTAGCTCTTGGCCGGCGTGATGGTGCCGTTGAGCCGCACGGGCACTTTCTGCGACTGTCCGAAATTGTAGTAGAAATCGAGTCTTTCGGGTTTGACGGTCACGATTTTCGACGAGCCGTAGAGGTTGCGGTAAACGAGTTTCTGCAGTTCGCCGGGCGGCACGATTCCTCGTCCGACGCCTTTCGTGGCGTAGGTCTGGAAGTTGAGCACGACGGGCTTGATGCGGTTGCCGAAGAGGTAGGCGGCCAGCGTGAATCCCCTGTCTCTGAGGGTGACGTGGAGCGTGTCTTCAAAACTCGTGGTGATGATGACGTCGCGGGGCACGCCTGTCATATTGACGGGAATTTTATATTCGTATTCGTCGATTTCGTTGAGCGTGGTCAGCAGCCAGAACGCGCCGCTGATCAGGAGAAAGAACAGAAAAATAAGGAACTCCCTGTTCACGATTCTGAACAGGAAGTTCTTCAGTGGGCGGAATATGCGCAACAGTTGTTCTTTCACGGCTTTGGGCTGTACTGTTTATGCGTTTCCGTTGTTCGTCTGCGATGCCGATGCGTTGGCGAATACGTAGCTTTTATCGACCTGAATCACCACGCCGCGCGCGATTTCAACCTCCACGATGCCCGAAGCGGGGTCGATGCTCTTGACGGTTCCGTAGATGCCGCCGCCGGTGACGACTTTGTCGCCTTGGCTGAGCGAGTTCTGGAAGTTGCGGATTTCTTTCTGCCGCTTCTGCTGCGGACGAATCATGAAAAACCAGAAAATGGCGAAAATGGCCAGCATCATGAGCAGCATGCTCATTCCGCCTCCGCCATCCGGGGCTGCCTGTGCAGCTAAAAACATTGTAGTCATAAGGTTTTAATTTAAATTATCAATTATCAATTATCAGTTCTCAGTTGTCGCCTGTCGCTCCTCGCCCATGGTTTTCATCACTTTTCCCGTCTTGATGAGGTGTCGGGCGATGGTGTCGAGCATTCCGTTGATGTAGGCGCCGCTCTTGTGGGTGCTGTAGAGTTTGGCCAGATCGACGTATTCGTTGATGCTGACGGTGAGTGGGATGTTCGGGAAGGTGAGCATTTCAGCGATGGCGATTTGCATGATGACCACGTCCATGTAGGCCAGTCGCGAAAAATCCCAGTTGCGCGACGCCTCGCTCATGTAGCGCTGGTAGGTGTCGGCGTTGAGGATGGTGGCGCGGAAGAGTTTCCGGGCGAAGTCGCGGTCTTCCTCGTCTTTGTATTCGGGCAGCAGTTCCTGTCGCGATGCGTTTTTGGCCTCGAAGCGGCGGATGGTCTTCAGCACGAAGGTATCGACCACTTCCTTGTCGTCGTTCCAGTAGAGGCTGCGCTCTTCGAGCACGGCGTCGAGGTCTTCGTTTTCCTGTATAATCTGCTTGTAGATTTTCCGCCACACTTCGCGGTCGGCCTCGTACGAGTTGTCGTCGCTTTCCATGTATTCGCGGTAAATCTGGCTTTCCTCGATGAGGTTGCACATCTTCCTGACGAACTCGATGTTGTCTTCCCACGACAGGTTCAGTTCCTCAGTGGCCTGCCGCAGCATTTTGTTGTCTTCGAGTTGCAGGGCGAAGTTGTTGTCGGCGAATTTCGTGGGCGGCTCTTCCGTCCCCTCGCGTCGCGCGCGCTGCTGCCTGATTTCAATGCGGTGGCGCTCCTCTTTCGAGATGGCCACGATGAGCAGCAGCAGCAGGTTGTACAGGTCGTATGCCTTCGACAGGCTGAAAAGCAGTTCCTTCTCAGCGTTGTCCAGATTGCGGTTGCCATTCTGGTAGTAGGCGTAAACCAGTTGCACAATCTTGATTCTTATCAGTTCCCGATTAATCATCTTTTTCTATAACTTTTCTCTATGAAGGTGATTTTCCGAATGCAAATTTAATGATTTCCTGACAATTCGCAAAGAATTTTCCATGATTTTACGCGATTTTTCAAAAAAAGTCTGCAATTTGTGTTTTTTGTTCGCATTTTTTTTGTAATTTTGCACCGCTTTTTTGAGCACATCAGTGTGATGGCGAATTAAGGCAAGCATTTTTTAACTTAATTTAGAGTAACACAATTATGAAAGAATTTTCATTGAACGGTCAGAAGCGCGAAACCGTTGGAAAAAAAGCTTCTAAGATGTTGAGAAAAGAAGGTCTCATCCCCTGCAACATGTATGGCGAGACGCTCGTGGACAATAAGCCCGTGGCTATGGCATTTGCCATTCCCATGGCCGAACTCCGCAAGGTGATTTACACGCCCGACATCTATGTCATCAACCTTAATATCGACGGCGAGATGCACAAGGCTGTCATCAAGGAACTGCAGTTCCATCCCGTCTCCGACGCCGTGCTGCACGTTGATTTCTACGAAGTGAACGAGACGAAGCCCATCACAATTGGCATCCCCGTGAAGTTGAACGGACTGGCTCAGGGTGTGCGCGACGGTGGTAAACTGAACCTCTCTATCCGCAAGATTAACGTGACGGCTCCCTATCCCAGCATTCCCGAGGTGCTCAACATTGACGTGACGGCTCTGGAACTCGGCAAGAGCATCAAGGTGGGCGAACTCAGCTTCGAGGGCCTCGAACTGGCTACTCCGGCAGAGGTTGTCGTTTGCTCTGTGAAGGCTACGCGTGCTTCGCGTTCCGCTGCTGCCAATGCCGAGAGCGAGGCTGCGGCTGCCGCTGAATAAGACGAAATATGGACAAATACTTGATTGTTGGACTCGGGAACCCGGGCGACGAATACGCCCAGACCCGCCACAATGCCGGTTATATGGTATTGGATGCTTTCGCGAAGGCATCCAATATCGTTTTTTCCGACAAGCGTTACGGCTATGTCGCCGAGACGAGCATACGCGGGCGAAAGGTGTTCCTGCTGAAGCCGACCACGTTCATGAACCTGTCGGGCAACGCCGTGCGCTACTGGCTCACGAAGGAGAACATCGACGAAAAGCGGATGCTCGTGGTGAGCGACGACGTGGCGCTGCCGCTCGGGCAGTTTCGGCTGAAGGCCAGCGGTTCCAACGGCGGCCACAACGGTCTGGGACACATCCAGCAACTCATCGGCCAGAACTATCCGCGCCTGCGCATGGGCATCGGCAACGACTATCTGCCCGGACAGCAGATTAACTGGGTGCTCGGACGGTTTTCCGACGACGAACTCCAGCAGTTGCAGCCGGCCATCGACACGGCCTCGAAAATCATCACGAGTTTCGTGCTCGCAGGCATCGATGTCACCATGAACGAATTCAACAAACTGGGCAAAACGCCATGTCAGAAACCGCAAGAATAGACAAATGGCTGTGTGCGGCGCGCATCTACAAGACGCGCTCGATAGCCGTGGATGCCATCAAGAACGGCCGCGTGACGATGGACGGCGTGACGGTGAAACCGAGTCGCACGGTGAAGGCCGGCGAGGTGGTCAGCGTCAGGAAGCCGCCCGTGACCTACTCGTTTCGCATCCTGAAGACCATCGAGCAGCGCGTGGGCGCGAAACTCATCCCCGAAATCTACGAAAACGTGACCGACCCGAGCCAGTATGAACTGCTGGAAATGAGCCGAATCAGCGGTTTTGTCGATCGTGCCCGAGGCACGGGCCGTCCCACGAAAAAAGAGCGCCGCGCGCTGGACAGTTTCGTCGAGCCCGTGATGTTCGGTTTCGATTTTGACGACGAGGAAGATTAGTTGAAAGTCGATTTCTTTGCTCCCAAAAAACTATTGTCTGAACTCCCGTAACTCCTGAACTCCTGTAACTCCATGACCCAAATCGCAATATTCGTTTCCGGCAGCGGCACCAACTGTGAAAACATCATCCGATTTTTCTCGGGCCACCCGGAAATCGGCGTGTCGCTCGTCGTGAGCAATCGCGCTGATGCCTACGCGCTCGTGCGCGCAGAGCGGCTCAGCGTGCCAGCGGTCGTCGTGCCGAAAAACGACTTCAGCAACGAGGAAAAAATCCTCGCCCTGCTCCGGAAATACAAGGTCGATTTCATCGTTTTGGCAGGATTTCTGCTGAAAATTCCGCCCTATCTCATCGAGGCCTATCCCCGTCGGATGCTCAATCTGCATCCCGCCCTGCTGCCCAAATACGGCGGGAAGGGTATGTACGGCCACCACGTCCACGAAGCCGTCTGGGCGGCTCGCGAGCCAGAGACGGGCATCACCATCCACTGGGTGACTGCCGAATACGACCGCGGACCGATTCTTGCGCAGTTCCGCACCCAACTCCTTCCTTCCGACACGCCCGAAAAAATTGCTGCCCGAATCCATGAACTCGAGCAGCAGCATTTTCCGCAGGTGATTGAGGCGGCTATTTCATCTTCATGCCCATGTTGTGCATGATGAAGCCGTAGATGTCGGCCTGCTCTTCCAGAACTTTCGCCAGTGGCTTTCCGCCGCCGTGGCCTGCTTTCGTGTCGATGCGGATGAGCACGGGATTGCTGCCCTCGTGGCACTCTTGCAGCGTGGCTGCGAACTTGAACGAGTGGGCGGGCACCACGCGGTCGTCGTGGTCGGCGGTGGTGACGAGCGTTGCGGGGTAGGCCACGCCCTTCTTCAGGTTGTGGAGCGGCGAGTAGCCCAGCAGATACTCAAACATTTCTTTCGAGTCTTCGCTCGTGCCGTAGTCGGGTGCCCAGTTCCAGCCGATGGTGAACTTGTGGTAGCGCAGCATGTCCATGACGCCCACTTCGGGAATGGCCACGCGGAACAGGTCGGGCCGCTGCGTCATGCACGCGCCCACGAGCAGACCGCCGTTTGAGCCGCCCACGATGGCGATTTTATCCTTGTTGGTGTATTTCTGGCTGATGAGCCACTCGGCAGCCCCGATGAAGTCGTCGAACACGTTTTGTTTCTGCATTTTCGTGCCGGCCTGATGCCATTCCTCGCCATATTCGCCACCGCCGCGCAGCGTCACTTGGGCATAGATGCCGCCCTGCTCGAGGAAGGGGATGCGCATGGTGGAGAAACTCGGGCCCAGCGAGACGTTGAAACCGCCGTAGCCATAGAGATAGACGGGGTTCTTGCCGTTGAGTTTCAGGCCTTTCTTGTAGGTCAGGAACATGGGGATGCGCGTGCCGTCCTTGCTCTGGAAGAAGACCTGCACGGAGGTGTAGTCCGAGGTCTTGAAGTTCACTTTCGGGGCGTTGTAGAGTTTGCTTTCGTTGGTGTCGATGTCGTATTGGTAGATGGTGTAGGGCTGGGTGAACGACGTGAACGTGAAGAAGCACTCTTTTTCATCCATCTTGCCCGAGAAGCCGGCGCTTCCCACCGAGGGGAGTTTCACCTCGTGGCGCAGTTTTCCGTCCATCGAATAGACGAAGGCGTGGTTTGAGGCGTCTTGGTTGTAGGTGACAATCCACTGGTGGTTTATGCAACTGATGCCGTCGATGGTGTTGTGCTGCTCGCCAATCACCTCCTGCCAGTTGTCGATGCCCGGCTGGCGGATGTCGGCCTTCATGATTCGGCCTTTCGGGGCGTTGTAGTTGGTGAACAGGTAGATGTCGTTGCCCTCTGCCTCCAAGGGGCTGTACTGATAGTCCATGTCGTTGGTCATCTGGATGAACTGCGAGTCGGGCTGCCGCAGGTCGCGCACAAAGAGCGTGACGCCGGCTCCGGCACCGCTCTCGTAGAGGAACATCATCGTTTCGTCGTCGTTCACGCTCACGCCGTAGAACCGCTTGGGATAGGCAGGATTCTGGTAGAAGAGCACGTCTTCCGACTGCGGCGTGCCGATTTTATGGTAGTAAATCTTGTGTCCGGCGTTTACGTTCGAGAATTCCTTTCCCTTCACGGACGGGTCGTAGGCGCTGTAGTAAAAACCGTCGCCAACCCACGTTGCTCCCGAGAATTTCGCCCATTCAATGTGGTCGTCGGTGAGTTTTCCCGTCTTCATGTCGATGACGTAGAACTCCTGCCAGTCGCTGCCCGAGCGCGAGATGGCGTAGGCCGCATACTTGCCGTTGTGGGAGTGGTAGATGCCCTTCAGCGCCACGGTGCCGTCGTCGCTCAGCGTGTTGGGGTCGAGGAAGACGCGCGGCGTGCCGCCCAACTCGTCCATCACATAGACCACGCTCTGGTTCTGCAGTCCGCTTTTTTTCGAGAAATACCACTTTCCGTTGTGCTTCGCAGGCGCTCCAATCAGGTCGTAGTTCGCCAGTTCGGTCAGCCGCTTCAGCAGTTTCCCCCGGAAAGGAATCTTCGCCAGATAGTCGTTGGTCACCCTGTTTTCCGCCTCCACCCACGCAGCCGTCTGCTGGCTCGTGTCGTTTTCGAGCCATCGGTAGGGGTCGCTCACCTTCGTGCCAAAATATTCGTCAACTGTGCCGTCCTTCACGGCTTTCGGATACTCGATTCCCTGCGCCCACGCACAGGTTGTGGCCATTGCTGCCATAGTCATCAAAATGTTTTTTTTCATCATTATCTCTGGTTTTTGCTGCAAAGGTAATAAATTAGAATGGAAAAGACGATTTTTTTCCGGAAGATATGAAAAAGATGGTGTGAAAAAGAGCGTTTCAGCGAAAAATTTTGTATATTTGCAACCTAAACGCAATGATGCTGAAGGCAAACAAGAATATCAATAAATGAGGGCGAGGGCCTGTAAGTTTATAAAATAAAAAGTATGAAGGATTATATACAATTAGGAATAGAAAAAGGACTGGTTTCTTTCAATGAAGACAAGTCCAGAATTACATATTTGTGCCAAAACAAGGAGCGCAATTACAACAACCCGGAAGAAAAAGTTCAGGCAGAGACTTTTCTAAAGCTGGTATTAGATTATAATTACCCTGAAAGTAGGATCAAACAATTTGTCCCAGTGACTATGGGGCGGGAAATCAAAGAGGCTGATATTGTTGTTTATGCTGATGAAATGTGTTTGAGTCCACATATTCTGGTTGAGTGTAAGCGACAAGAAGTCAGTGAGGCAGAATATCAACAAGCGATAGAACAAGCCTATAGTTATGCTTTTGCTTTGCCTTCTGATGTGAAATACGTTTGGGTGACCTCTGGAATCAAATCTGATTATTTTGAAGTCGATAAAAGCCAAAACACAAGAAACCAATTGCCTGATATTCCTCAATTTGGAGTGGAAAGCATTGCAACATACAAATATGTCTATGGTGCTCAATACCTCCCCGAAGAAAAGGGCAAACAAAAGTTCTTTGATCTTTCTGTCATTGACCAATCTGAATTGACTCGTAGATTCAAACAGGCCCATGAAGCACTGTGGGCAGGCGGACAGTTGAACCCTTCGGAAGCATTTGATGAATTGGATAAACTGATTTTCTGTAAGATATGGGATGAAAGGAAGGCAAGGAATGTTGGTGAGCCTTATGATTTCCAAATCATCACAGTGTCCAAAACAGAAGAAAAGGATGAGCGCAAACGCCGTTTGATTGAAAATGACAATCTTTATAATCGCGTTAAAGCACTCTACGAGGAGGGCAGGAAGCGTGATGCCGAGGTTTTCCGTGACAACATCAGATTGACACCTGAGAAGATTAGAACAGTTGTGAGTTATCTTGAAAGCGTTAATTTGGGTGATACAGACCTCGATAGCAAGGGTCGCGCTTTTGAAACCTTTATGGGTTCATTTTTCCGAGGCAATTTTGGGCAGTATTTTACGCCTCGCGAGATAGTGGATTTCATAGTTGATGTGCTTCCGATCAAGCATGATTCAAAAGTGCTTGACACGTCATGCGGTAGTGGCGGTTTCTTGTTGTATGCGCTCAACAAAGTACGCAATCAAGCTACGGAGTATTATCCGAACTGGAAGAATGATACTAAGCAATATGCCAAGTGGTTCCCATATTGGCACGATTTTGCACAAAACAATTTGTATGGTATCGAAATCAGCGAACAAATCTCGCGTGCCGCAAAAATGAATATGATTATCCATGATGATGGCCACACCAATGTCATCACTTCTGATGGCTTGGTTTCTGACGAAACATTGCAGGCGAAAACGAATAATCATGGTTTCAAGTATGGCACCTTTGATTTCATCATAACCAATCCACCTTTTGGCAGTTCAATCCGACAGAGTGAACAGGCTTACTTGAAAACCTATCAATTAGGCAAGAAAGAGGAAGATTGGCTGGCTGTAAGAGCATTGCCTGAAAACATTCGGGACGGGCAAAACACCGAAGTGCTTTTCATCGAGCAAAACTATAGGTATTTGAAAGAAGGTGGATATTTGGCGATAGTCTTGCCTGATGGCATTTTGACCAATAGCAGTATGCAGTATGTGCGAACCCAAATCGAAGAATGGTTCCGTATTGTTGCGGTTATCAGTATGCCTCAAACAGCGTTCACGGCTAATGGTGCTGGTGTGAAAAGCTCGGTATTGTTCCTTAAAAAGTGGAGCAAGGAGCAAACAGCAAGATTGGTTGATACAAAAAAGAAAATTGAGGCTAAACTGTTGAAAAACAGCAACTATATCAAGCAACGTCAGACTTGGGATTTGGAAATTAAGGAAAAACAGCGAGACAAGGCAAATGACATAAAGACAAGGCAAAGAATAACAGCTACGGCTGCAAAGCAAACCGAGGAGTATAAAACTTGGAATTCGGAACTGTTTGCCGAATATGCCAGCAAAGTAGAGGAGCTTAAAACTCAATTGATAGAGGAATATCAGCAAACCAAGCAGAGCGAACTTCCTGACTATCCTATTTTCATGGCTATTGCAGAGGAAATTGGGTATGATGCTACGGGCAAGAAGACAGCCACGAATGAGTTAGATTTGATAGGTGAAGAATTAAAGAAGTTTATTGCTACGCTATGAGTTACCAAGTTCCTCAACATATAGACAAAAACAAAATCTTCCTAGTTAATCGGTCGGAGATAGAAAATAGATTAGATCCATTATATTATGGGTCTGATTTCACCAAGTTTTTTAAACATCCTTTTAGTGTTCGTTTGAAAGAAGTCTGTGTAAAAATATTTTCGGGATTTGGGGCTGGTAAAAACGAACAGACAACAAAGGATGATGGATATATACAAATTAGACCAACTAATATTGATAATGACGGTTTTCTAAAATATGAAAAGAATGTTTATGTTCCTTTGCATAAAGATATTCCTTTCGTGAAGAAAGGGACGGTGTTATTCAATAACACAAATAGTCAAGAATGGGTTGGGAAAACAGCTTTGTTAATGGATGAAACCCAACTATATACATCAAATCACATAACATCAATAACTGTTGACTCCAACAAATTAATTCCTGATTATTTGTGGATTGTATTCAATATATACCAAAGAAATAAGGTCTTTTATTCTATTTGCACCAATTGGAATAACCAGTCAGGAGTGGGTATAGATTTATTACAATCAGTAAAGGTTCCTATACTCCCAATTGCAACCCAACAAAAGATAGTTGAATATTATAATGCTGCATATAGCGAAAAACAGAAAAGAGAATCGCGGGCTCAACAACTCCTTGAAAGCATAGACACGTACCTTCTTAATGAACTTAGCGTTTCATTACCAGAAATTCGTAATGAGCTAAAAGATCGAATGTTTCTCCTGAACAGGAGCGAGTTGGAAGGCAGATTTGATCCAACGGTCTATAAGGATGGAATAAAGCTAATATCCCCGAAATGGGATAACGTAACACTTTCCAAGGTGGCATTTGTCAATCCAGGCGGAGCTTACAAAGGTAAGAATGCAGAAACGCCAATATCATTTGTTCCTATGGAAGTTGTTGATGAGGTGTTCTCTGAAATAACTACAATGGAAGAAACTTACATTGAACAATCGTCAGGTTTTACAAAATTCAAAGAAGGGGATTTGCTTTGGGCCAAGATTACTCCATGTATGCAAAACGGTAAATCGGCAATCGCAAGAAATCTTACAAACGGTTTAGGATGTGGTTCAACGGAATTTTTCGTACTACGCCCAAAAGATGAACGTCTTGCAATCGAATTTCTCCATGTAATCCTACACATGAAATGCGTTAGAGAAACAGCAATGCTATATTTTGGCGGTTCTGCAGGTCAGCAGCGACTCTCCTCGTCTTTTCTAGAGAACTTCACCCTTCCATTACCGCCCAGAGAGAAGCAAATAGAAATCGCCAATCATGTATATGAAATGCGTCAGCAGGCAAAAGCACTGCAAGAAGAGGGGAAAGCAATTTTGGAGCGAGCTAAGAGAGAGGTTGAATCAATGATTATTAATGTAAATTAGATAAGATATGAAAAATAATTTTAAAATGAGTCGGTCTGCAGTTGTTTTATTCTGCTCGACAATTCTATTCGCACTTGGGCTTTTGTGTGCTTATCTTACTTATACGACTTGCGTTCTCAAGGAGTCTCAAGAAAAGATAATTAATGTACATACAAACCATGTGGCAAAAGTTGATTCAATCTTTTGTGACATGAAAAAGATAATCCTATGTAAAGATTCTGGGACAATTGCCAATGCCCCTGTATTGCTCTCACAATTACAACGTGATTCCGCTTTATTTCGTCGAGAGATATTGTTATCGCAAGAAGAAATGAACTGCCTCACGGAATTGCACCTAAATAAAATTGATAGCAATTATGATCAAATGGGAGTTTGGTTTGGCGTGGCAAGTGTCATTTTCCTCGTTATAGGTTTCTTTTCAATGTTCAAAATTGAAGAAAGTAAGAATGAAGCTAAAAATGTGCTTGAAGATGTGAAACAAAAGAGTAATGAGGCCTTGAAAAATGTGGAAATGGTTCAAAACCAAGCAGCAGATGTTACGAAGTATTTAGAAAACACAAAACAAGATTACAATACATTTGTCGGCGAGAGATCATCAGAACTGGAGGATTTAGAGAGAAAACTTACCGCAACACAACTTGATTCTAATGAGAATCTTGACTCGATAAAAGCGTTATTAGAAGAAGTCAAGACAAAAAATGAACAATACCAATGGTCTGTTGACCTAATGCAAAAACAAACACAACAATTGGAAGAACTAATTAATAAGTTAAATGAAGTCATGAAGAGTAGCGGAAAGGAGGTACAAAATGAGCAATAATCCAATAAACGAACAGACAGTAACAAGCATATATCCATATTTAACGCAAGTCCAATCTTCCTACTCGCATCTATTACAGATTAGGACACAACTTAGGTTGTTTGACAACAATCTTAATGCCGCTTGTAGTGAGTTTGAAAAGAATCCAAATGTTCAGAACTTGGGATTGGTGCAAAATGCATGGAACCAGAAGTTTAATCTAATGCAACAAATTCCAGCAATTGCAGACAGTATTGTTACAAATCTTATTGCTGCTACGAAAGTGGCTTTATCTACACTGCAAGCCAACGTAATGAGTAACAACAAATTAGGCGTATTAGTCAGCGATAATTCAATAGCATCTATTTGTAACTTCGTTGAACAAAATTCAAGTCAACTAACCTTGCTCCCGTATTATAGACAACAATGCGTAAATAATGGACTGTTACTACAAGTAAACGATATAGAAATAAGGGCACGATTAAGTAGGATCACAATTCCAAACTTTGAACGTCTCAAGAAACTTATTAGAGGTTTTTAACTATTTATTTCTAATGAAATTTTGGTTCAATAATCAGGGGGGGTATAATAATCATTACTGTATAGAAATAATTGATTATCTTTTTGTAAAACAAAGTGACTAAGGTCGATTAGCAAACGAAATATGAAGATTGACGAAAAAACAATAAAAGAGACATTGCTGAAAGGTGAGCGAGTAACACTTGAATGCAAGAAAGCGAAGGCTGAAGTGCCGAAGTCAATTTGGCAGACGTATTCGGCTTTTGCAAATACCATTGGCGGACTGATTCTGCTTGGCGTGGATGAAGACTTGCTGGAGAAGGATGTTAGTAAGCGATTCCAGATGATTGGCGTGGATGAACCACATAAGATTGTCACAGACTTCTGGAATACGCTCAACAGCGACAAAGTGAATGAAAACATTCTCGTTGACAGCGATGTGGAGGTGGTAAATGTGGATGGGGCACAGATTGTCTGCATCCATGTGCCTCAGGCGGACTGGAGAGCAAAGCCCATCTATCTGAATGGTAATGTATATAAAGGTACGTATAGGCGCAACAACGAAGGCGACTATCACTGTACTGAGGCTCAGGTTAAGGCAATGATACGTGACTCTAACGCTGATGGTAACGATAGCATCCTGATGGAGTACTATGGTATGGATGATATTGATCCTGATTCCTTGCGCCAGTATCGCACAGAGTTCAGGCAGGAGAATAGTACCCATGTCTGGAATCAGGTTGATGACAAGACTTTCCTCAGAAATCTCGGTGGTTACACTGAGGATAGACAAACAGGAAGGGAGGGCTTGACGTTGGCAGGACTGATGATGTTTGGTAAATGACTCGCCATTAGAGACCGTTTTTCTAACTTCCGCATGGACTATCTGAATATGAGCCATCTGGTGGGTGATGAGCGGTATCATGACCGTCTGACTTACGACGGACTTTGGGAGAACAACCTTTACCAGTTCTTCCGCATTGTATCTCCAAAGGTTCAGTTCGACTTGCCAAGACCGTTCAAATTGGAAAAGGGAGGGAAAAGGAACGATGATACACCACAGCATGAGGCTGTGCGCGAAGCCTTTACTAATGCCATCATCCACTGCGACCTGATGGCGGATGCTGGTATTCTGAGGATAGAGAAACATGATGACTGTCTTTGTTTCCGCAATCCGGGCTTGTTGAAGTTGCCTGTAGAAGCCATCTATCGAGGTGGAAACTCCAAGGCCCGCAATCCGAAGATACAGAATATGCTTCGGATGATTGGCTTTGGTGAGAATGTTGGCTCTGGATTCCCAAAGATAATCGCTGCATGGGAGGAAACCAATTGGGGCGAGCCACAACTGCTGAATAAACTGGATGTTGACGAAGTGGAACTGGTGCTGCCTGTGCCTTCTACTAAAGCTACATCTGACACTGCACCTGTAAATGCACCTGCAAATGCAACTGTAAATGCAACTGTAAATGCAACTGTAAATGCAACTGTAAATGCAACTGTAAAGTTCAATAAGACCCAAAAGAAGATCCTGTTTCTTCTCCACGAAAACAAAAATGCTACTTATGATGAAATTGCCAAGCAATTGGATATAGAGAGGACTACAGTCTGGAGAAATATAGACTCAATGAAGAAAAAAGCAGTTCTTAGACGTGTTGGTGAAGAT
>JAFUVC010000169.1 GCA_017483785.1 Prevotella sp. | reverse complement strand
GCGGGAACTCGAAATTCGCAAGCACGAACTGGAAGAACAACTGTTTTTCGCCTCGCTCGAGCGCATTTTCATCGAGGAGCGCATCTATAAAGACAAGAAATTTGAGCAGGCCGAGAACCTCGACGCCGTCGTGGCCCACGTAGACCAGCGGCTGGAGCCGTTCAAGAAAGACCTGATTCGCGAAGTGACGCGCGACGACATCCTGCGCCTCTTGGAAATCAAGATGCAGCGCATTTTGAAGTTCAACAAAGACAAGGCCGACGAGCAGATTGCCAACATCCAGAAGGAAATCAAGGCGATTCTGCACGATTTGGCGCACTTGGTGGATGTCACCATCAAGTGGTTCGCCTACATCAAGGAAAAATACGGCGCAGAGCATCCGCGCCGCACCGAAATCCGCAATTTCGACACGATTGTGGCCACGAAGGTCGTCGAGGCCAACGAAAAACTCTACATCAACCGTCAGGAAGGCTTCATCGGCACGGGGCTGAAGAAAGACGAGTTCGTCTGCAACTGCTCCGACATCGACGACGTCATCATCTTCTACCGCGACGGAAAATTCAAGGTGGTGCGCGTGGCCGACAAGTTGTTTGTGGGCAAGAACGTGATGCACGTGCAGGTGTTCAAGAAAAACGACTCGCGCACGACCTACAACCTCGTCTACCGCGACGGCAAGAACGGCCCGTGCTACATCAAGCGCTTCAACGTGACGGGCATCACGCGCGACCGCGAAGTGGACGCCACGCAGGGCAAGCCCGGCACGAAAGTGCTCTATTTCACGGCCAATCCGAACGGCGAGGCCGAGGTCATCAAGGTGACGCTCGACTCGATTCTCCTGACGAAAAATCCGCGTAAAAAGATATTCTTGGAGCGTTCCTTCGCCGACATCTCCATCAAGGGGCGCGGCTCGAAGGGCTATCTGCTCACGCGCGACCCCGTGCATCGCATCAGCCTGAAGAGTCACGGCCATTCCACGCTCGGAGGCCGCAAAGTGTGGTTCGACCCCGACGTGCGCCGCCTGAATTTCGACGAGCACGGACGGCTTCTCGGCGAATTTTTCGACGAAGACAAGGTCTTGGTCGTGCTCAGCGACGGCGATTTCTACATCACGACCTTCGACCCGAACAACCATTTCGAGGACAACATCCTGCGCATCGAGAAATTCGACGAGAAAAAGGTCTGGACGGCCGTTCTCTACGATGCCGACAACGACGGCTACCCCTACGTGAAGCGTTTCCTGATGGATGCCACGAAGCGGCATCAGAATTTCCGGGGCGAGAATCCCGAGTCGCGCTTGGTTCTGCTCTCCGACGTGGCTTATCCGCGCATTCGCGTCACGTTCGGCGAGGGCGACGCCCATCGCGAGCCGATGGAACTCGAATTGGAGGAATTTATCGGCGTAAAGAGTTTCAAGGCGAAGGGAAAACGCCTCACCACGTGGCACGTCGCCGCTATCGAAGAATTGGAACCCACGCGAGTGCCCGTTTTGGATGAGGAGATGGAGGATGAAGCGGTTGATTCTGCTGCCGACGGCTCGGAAAACAGCGATTCTAACCTCGACGAGCCGGAAAACAACGGTTCTAACCTCGATGAGCCTGAAAACAACGATTCTAAGCCCGCCGAGCCCGAGAAAAGTCCGCAGTTCAAATACGACCCCGAAACGGGTCAGTTAAGTCTATTCGGAGAAAATGACGTATAAGAGAATCATCATCGGAGTCATCGCCCTGTGGGCGACAGTCTGCCTCTATGGTCAGGAAAGCGAGGTTTCGTGGGAGAAATCGCGCTCCACGCTGTTTGCAGTGGGGGCGGTGGATATGCTCGACACCTATCTCTCGCCCGAGAAATACAAGGGAGTGGAGTTCCGCCTGTTCTCGCAAAACCGAAAGACACGCAACGCGTGGGTTCGCACCATCGTCAATCAGGGAAGTCTGGTGTTTGGCCACAATCGCGCCGACAACAACGACGAACTGGGCGGCAGTTACGAATTTCACTATCACCTGCGCCGCGAGTGGACGCTTGCGCCGGAGTGGACGGTGGAGGCGGGCGGCGGCGCGCAGGGAAGCATCGGCTTCCTCTACAACATGCGCAACAGCAACAATCCGGCGCAGGCGCGGTTTTCCGTCACGCTGAACCCGTCGGTGGCCACGCATTACAACTTCCGGTTGTTCAAGCGGTCGGTCAGGCTTCACTACGAGGCCTCCGCGCCGCTTCTGGGGCTGATGTTCTCGCCCAACTACGGCCAGTCGTACTACGAGATTTTCGGTCGCGGCAACTACGACCGCAACATCGTGCCGACCACAATCGGGGCCACGCCGTCGCTGCGCCACATGCTGACCTTCGACATCCCCCTGTCGAGGAAGCCGACGGTTCGCACGACGCTTCGCATCGGCTACCTCGGCGACTATTGGCAGGCGAAGGTCAACAATCTGAAATACCATCAATATTCCCATCTGCTGGTGGTGGGCTGGACGAAACGATTTTAAAATGAATATGAGTGCCGAAAAATATAGTCAGAAAAGGTGGCGTAGCGTGAGAAACCTTGCGCTTCTGCCCGTCCTGTTGTTCATTTTTCATGCTTTTGCGTCCTGCGTCAGCGAAGACGAATTTTCCGACACGCCGCAAGGCAATTTCGAGGCCCTTTGGAAGATTCTCGACGAGCATTATTGCTTTTTCGACTACAAAAAAGCAGAGTACGGCCTCGACTGGGACGAGGTCTATCGCCGCTACAAATCGCAATTCGCGGGAAGTATGACGAAATCGCAGCAGTTTGAGGTGCTGGCGAACATGCTTGCCGAGTTGCGCGACGGCCATGTGAACCTCTATTCGCCGTTCGACGTGGGCCGCAACTGGACGTGGCACGAAGCCTATCCCGCCAACCTCAGCGACACGCTGCTGCGCCGCTATCTCGGCACCGACTACCGCATTGCCGCCGGACTGTCGTATCGCATTCTGGACGACAACACGGGCTACATCCGCTGCGCATCGTTCGCCAACAGCCTCGGCGAGGGCAATCTCGACGAAATTCTCTACTATCTGTCGCCCTGTCGCGGCCTGATTATCGACCTGCGCAACAACGGCGGCGGCCTGCTCACCTCGGCCGAGCAACTGGCGGCCCGTTTCTTCAATGAAGAGACGCTCGTGGGCTATATGCAACACAAGACGGGGCGCGGCCACAGCGACTTTTCCGAACTTCAGGAACAGCGGCTGAAGCCCTCGAATGGCATCCGTTGGCAGAAAAAAGTGGTCGTGCTGACGAACCGGTCGGTCTATAGCGCCGCCAACGAATTCGTGAAATACATGAAATGCAGTCCGCTGGCCACGATTGTGGGCGACCGCACGGGCGGCGGTGCCGGGCTGCCGTTCTCGTCGGAACTGCCCTGCGGCTGGGGTGTCAGGTTCTCCGCCTGTCCGATGTACGACCGCAACCGCCAATCCACTGAGTTCGGCATCGCGCCCGACCATCAAGTAGCCCTCTCTGCCGACGACCAGGCCAAAAATCGCGACAGCATCATTGAATTTGCGCGGAATTGGCTTGGGAATTAGAAAAAAAGCACTTTTCCACGATGAAACGGCTCACGCGAACATATTGCCCCCTCTTGTTGCTCCTCGCCCTGCTCACAGGCTGCGGAGGCGAGCGGATGCGCCAGCGGATGAAATACATGGTCGGCTGCAACGAGGCCGACACGGTGTTCACAAAGGCGTGGCAGCCCACGGTCGATTCCCTCGTGGATTTTTTCAGCAGTTTCGGCACGCCCAACGAGCGGATGACGGCCTACTACTTGCAGGGGCGCGTCCACCACGACCTCGGCGAGGCTCCGCAGGCCCTCGACTGCTACCAGCAAGCCGCCGAGCAGGCCGACACCACGCAAAACGACTGCGACTTGCGCACGCTCTACGCCGTCTATGGGCAGATGGCAGACCTTTTCGATGACCAATACCTGCCTGAAAACGAAATGGAAGCCCTGAAAACGGCAGAACGCATTGCATGGAAAGACGGCGACACATTGGCTGCCATTAAAGTTCACGAGTTAAAAATCAAGCCTTATTTTCTTAAAGCAGAACAAGACAGTATGTTGCTTGTTATGCAGGAGGCACGTCGGCAATATCTTCAATTAGGCCATCGGAAAGAGGCTGCACAGGCGATTTATTCTTCGATAAGTATTCTGCTTGACCGCAATGATATACAGAAAGCAGGTCATTATTTAGATCTGTATGAAAGAGAATCCGGCAACTTTGACGAAAACGGAGAACTGATTTTCGGCGGACATTATTATTGTAGCAAAGGGCGTTACTTATTGGCTGTCGGCCAGATGGATTCTGCACGCTATTATTTCCATAAGGCTCTCGGCGGAGGCCAGAAAGAAGCAGGATATAAAGGCCTGTTGTCCGTCTATGAAAAGAAAAACATCCCCGACTCCATCGCGAAATATGCCAGACTTTTCGCGTCGGCCAACGACTCCAGTTTCCTGCATGTGAACCAAGAGAAAGTCCACCAAATCACGGCGATGTACGACTACAGCCACCATCAGCAAATGGCTGAAGAGAGCAAAGCGAAAGCTGCCCGGTTCATGCAATATATTCTGCTGTTGCTGTTTGCCATTGTGGTAGGCATCACTTCTTTTTCCTATCTCTACAGTCGGAAGCGGATGAAAAGCCGACTGCAAATCAGCCAGTTGCTCAATGCGAAAAGCGACCTCCAGACCCTGTTAGACGAAACGCAGCGCCAGATAGACGACCTTCAAGGCCGGCAAAACGAAGAAATAGAGCGCATCCGCCAAGAGCATAGTCAGACGCTGACCGACTATCTTGGCGAAAAAGAGGCGTTGCAACTTGAAATCGACAAGTTGAACGAAACCATTCGCCGCACCTCAGTCTTTCAAGTGAAGGATGCGTTTTCAGAGACAGACATTTGCAGGAAATTCAACGCCATCAAAGGCCGGATTCCTGCGCTGAAAGCCCCTTCAGGTTTGGATTGGAGCCTGTTTCAGAAGACTTTCAAGGAGTATTTTCCCGACTATGTCGCTTTCCTCGCACAAGACCACACGCTTACGAAAGAGCAACTTCGCATTTGTATGTTGCTGCCCTTGAATTTCAAGGAGTCTGAAATGGCCTTTTTCCTTGGAGTTGATGGACAGCGCATCGACAGGTTGAAATCGCAAATCAACAAAAAACTGTTTAACGAATCCAGTTCTAAATCGCTCCGTAAAAACTTGAATGCAAATTTTTAGGGGGAGTGCTCTTGCTGTGTAACATATTGATTTTCAGTTTCTTATTCACATTAAATCTTACGAAAGTGTAGATTGGGTGTAGATTTTTTCAGGCGAAAATGCTAGGAGGCATTTTCTTTTTCGTTGTAATTTTGCAGTGACATATCAATTTCTAACCAAAAACCCAAAATTATGAAAAAAACATTTTTTATGATTGCAGCCATCCTTAGCATGGCTTTCGCAGCACCCGCTTATGCTGAAGACGGAGAGCAAGTGGATTTGCAGGTATCCATCGAGAATCCAACATCGCAACATGGCGGAACTCACAAAGCACCTCCGCGTGTTCCCCAGAATCAAATCCCTGTGGTATTCCTCAACGGGCACACGCTGCAATTCAGCACGCCGTGCGAGGGCGCTACGCTCCAACTCTTGGACGAAGAAGGCTTTGTCGTTTATACTGTCACCATTCCCACAGGGACAACCGTGATTCAACTCCCCAGCGACCTCGAAGGAGAGTTTGAACTCCAAATCATTCGCGGACGATACTGCTTCTTCGGATGGATAGAACTCTAAGAATTAATTAATGAAAAGACCAGAAGTTAAAACATAATCTTTTAAAAACAAACAATCATGAAAAGAAATCTTTTATTTTTCGTAATAACGGCACTGCTGCCGTCAGTCGCGTTGGCACAGTTGAAAGTTAGTTCAAATGGTCTTGTAGGTATAAATCGTGATCCTGTATTAGCGACCTTGACAATAGAACAGAAACCTACCTCCATGCATGGGGTAAGTATTTACAGTAATAAAGAAGGATTATATATTTATAATCAAAGAAATTCAGAATATCAATTAAATTATGGTTATGGTTTAAAATCTTCAAGTTTTATAAATGCTAATAGTAATAATATAGGAGTTCATGGTTATGCATGGAATAAAAACACTAATTCAGGACGGTCTTGCGGAGTGCGAGGAGAAGGACGATGTAGTGGCCCTGGACAAGCTTATGGCCTAATGGGAATCCTTTACAACAGTACGAATGGAGCAGGAGTATATGCAAGTTCATCATTTAGTTTGGGCACAGACGTGATAGGTCGCTACGCTGGTTATTTTTATGGCAACGTGAAAGTCACGGGCACGATTGACGGCACGCTGATTACTTCTTCCGACGGACGGCTCAAAGAAAACGTAGAATCGTTGGCCGACGGCAATACACGCGGCGAAAGTTCTTTAAACAAATTAGCCCTGCTTACCCCAGTTTCCTACAACTACAAGGACACGACAACGGCTAAGCCGAAAACCACCACAAGCACGAAGAAAGACAGAAGAGAATTCACGGAAGACGATGAAGAGTTTTGGGATGAGCTTTTTGAAGAAGAATACAAAGAAGAGCCTAACCAAGTTATGGAAAAGCGGCACTTCGGCTTCATTGCGCAGGAATTGCAGGAAGTCTATCCCGACCTTGTCTATCAAAAAGATGATGGCTACCTTGCCGTGAACTATACCGAACTCATCCCCATTCTTGTGCAAAGCATCAAGGAACTCAACGAAAAGGTTGAGATGCTTTCTGGCAACAAGGCGAAACGCAGCATGGCAGCGAGTGGCGGCGACAACTTCGCCGAGACGACCTCAGTTGATGCTTTTGATTTGGAGGAAGTGGCCTCGATGAGCCAGAACGTGCCCAATCCATTCTCCGAAAAGACCGACATTGCCATCTACCTGCCCGAAACCGTCCAGACGGCCACGCTATACATTTACGACCTCAGCGGCAAGCAGTTGGAGCAGCATCCGATTACGGGTCGTGGAAACACCGTGATGACCATTCACGCCGACCGCATGGACGCAGGAATGTACGTCTATTCTCTCATTGCTGACAAGAAAGTTGTGACTACCAAGAAAATGATTGTAACGAAATAGGGTATGAGAAAGACTATATTATTTTTGTATTTGCTTATTCCAATGTATCTTTTAGGGCAAACAGAACATTACTATTACAAGGGTAAGAAAATTCCATTGTTCGTAGATGAGAATAAAATCTGTATTAGCATCCCGAAAGTAAGTGAGAAAGCAAGTGAAAAGATTTTTGCGAACATCAAGGTTCTGGGAAAAATTAATGATGAGATTTTTAATATTTCAGTTATTCATCGGTCAGAATTAAAAAAAATAACCTCTTTAAATCTTTGGAAAGAATATGCAAAGTCAGTGTTGTTAACTTCATGTTATAAAACGACAGAAAATGCCGAGGTTAGTTTGACTCCTTATCTAAACGTGCAACTTAAAAAGGAAAAAGATATTGACCTGTTGACTGCTTATGCAGAAAAATATGGACTGAAAATTGTTAGGAACTCTCGATTAATGCCTTTATGGTATATTTTAGCAGTTACTCCTGATAGTGACAAAAGTCCTTTAGAATGTGCGAATATGATTTGGGAAAGCGGAAAATTTGCCGCGTCAGTACCAGACTTCTGTTCAGATGACTTGAATTGTTCTAATGACCCATTGTTTGATGAACAATGGGGATTGAATAACAATAATTATACAAGTATTGACATATCCGCGTGTGCAGCATGGAATTATGCTACTGGAAAAAATGTAAAAATAGCAATTCTTGATACGGGAATAGATTTAAACCACATAGATTTAGTATCCAATATTAGCAACTTAAGTTACGATACAGAGACAGGATCTTCCCCAAGTATAATTTACGGAGATCATGGTACACATTGTGCAGGAATAGCAGCAGCCATTAAAGATAATGGCATTCATATAGCAGGGGTTGCACCAGATGCAACCATTGTTTCAATAAGTAATTTAATGGATACCACAACTAATAGTCGCTTAAAAAGAGCAGATGGTATTATTTGGGCTTATCAGAACGGAGTAGATATTATTTCAAATTCATGGGGTTCTGCAACACATCATGATGCTATAGAAAATGCCATACGGGATGCATTCAGATATGGTCGCCAGGGAAAAGGCTGCATCATTGTTTTTTCTTCTGGAAATGGTAGCCTTAATAATGTGGGGTATCCTGCTAATTGTAATGATACGATTCTTGCCGTTGGTGCAATCAACGAAGCAGGAATGAGAGTTACCTCTTCAAATTATGGAGATAAGATTGACTTAGTTGCACCTGGGGATTTTATCCTTTCCACTCTTCCTAATGACCGGGTAGGACCAAGGACTGGAACCTCTATGGCTTGTCCTCATGTCGCTGGAGTTGCAGCCTTGATATTAGAACGTAATCCCGAGTTAACAGTCACTGAGGTTAATCACATTATTAATAGCAACGCAAAGAAAATATCAGGCGTCAATTTCAATATCACAAAGCCTGATGGCTCTTGGAACAATGAATATGGATATGGTCTTGTCGATGCCTATAATTCAGTGATAAATACGCCAAGTGTTGTTTATCTTCAGAATGATACCATTACAGGGACAAATGTCATTACAGCAACCAAAATTTATGTGGGAAAAGATGTTACTGATAGAAAAGAACAAGGCGACGTTGTCTTAGGTCCAGGCAATATCACATTGGAAGCAGAATCTGTAGAAATAAAGAATTCGACGACAGTACCAGTGGGAACAGTTCTTGTAATAGGAGATTAATCATCAATAATATAAAATCTATAGCGAAAATTTGCTTCATACAATATTTATGCGTATCTTTGCAAACAACATAAGATCAATTCACAAATAACCTAAAATAAAGAGATTATGAAAAGGAATTTATTGCTGATGTTGATGCTTGTTTCGTGTTCGTTATACGCGATGGCACAATCAGATTTTTATTATTCCAAAGGAAAGAAAATTCCTTTGACCATCAACGAAAATAAAGTTTGTGTCAGTATTTCTAAAGATGCTGATGAAATCATCAAAAGAATTAGGGCAAATGTCAAGATTCAGACTACGATTAAAGACGAGACTTTTGCCATTTTTGTCATTCAGCGGTCAGAATTTAAGAAGTTATCCTCTTTGGATTCATGGAAAGAAGACGCAAAGTCGGTGATGGTTTCATCGTGCTATTTTACGGAGGAAAATAGAGAAGTATGTGCTTCTCCATACTTTGATGTATGCCTTAAGGCGGAATCAGATAAAGGTTTGCTTACTTCGTATGTAGAAAAATACAAACTTAGGGTTGTCTATAACAGTCGTTTTCTGCCTTTGTGGTATACGTTGGCTGTAACCCTTGACACCGGCAAAAGTTCGTTGGACTGTGCAAATGAATTATATGAGAGTGGAAAATTTTCCTCATCAGTGCCAGACTTATGTGAATTAGATAATAAAGATATCAGCAATGCAGTTTTGGTAGTGGAGGGCAGAGTGTGGAACATGGTTTCCTTGAGCCCTGCGGAAACTCCAGAGCCTGGCACGGAGCAAGACTACTATAAGGACCTCAAAGGTCGCTGGTGTAAAGGGTCTCCGTTTAAACTCGTTCTGGAAGGCGATACCGCGATGACGGGGAAAAATTATAAGAAAATGATGATGATACGGGGTGACGAAAATCGCTTTATCTGCGGTCTCCGACAAGATGGCAACCGTGTGTACGGTTGCTATCAAGATGGGGATTCTGAAGAACTTTTTTTAGATTTCAGCCTCGATGAAGAAGATATTTTTACATCAACGAATGACGACTTATTGAAAATGCGTGTTGACCGGGCTGACTATGTTGTCGTGAACGGATTTGAACGCAAACTGCTGTGGATGTGGAACTATGAGGAAGGCGTTGATATCGTTGATGGCCTTGTGAATGTTTGGATAGAAGGTGTCGGAGGAGTCATTGGCGGCCCTGCTTTTCCTTTCCAGTGGAACGTGATTGGGAATCAGTCGATGATGTTAAGTTGCTATCAGGGAAATTCGTTGTTGTATTCTTATGATGGGAATAACACGAATTCAATTGAAATGAGTAAGATCACTTCGAATTCATCATCTGCCATCTTCGACCTGCAAGGCCGCCGACTCCCGACAGGAACCCTTCCCAAAGGAATCTACATTCGCGAGGGGAAGAAGTTCGTGGTGAAGTAAGTGAGGGGTATTTCTCGGAAAATCCCCAAAAACCAAAATCAAGCGGGCTAAACTTTGCGGTTTAGCCTTTTTTGTGTATCTTTGCAACATGAATGACAAACAGAGTTATCTCAGATTTCTTATAGTGTTTGCATGGCTGCTGCCCTTCGCAGGAAAGGCGCAGGACGCGCTGCGAATACGCATCACCTATTCTGCAACGTTTAAATATACGACTAATGACAGGCCGAGAACGGATGTGAACATTCTCGACATTGGGCATCACTCGTCTCTCTACTATAGTTTCACGGCTAAACGGCGGGCTGAGATTAACGACAGCGTACTGAGCCGAGGGGGAAGTGCCGAGGATGCATTGGAGGTCATTACGAAGAAGGGGTTTGGCGGCAGCAGGACGAGATACAATGTCTATAAGAATTATCCAAAGGCTGGCCAGTCGCGTTATGCAAGGGGTACGCCCAAGAAAGTTGAGGAGTTGGAACGGTTGTTTTATCGTGATGAGGCTCAACACACGGAACAGACGCTGGGAATAAAAATGGTTGGCCGCTATGACGCAAGTGGCCGGCTCGTCAAGCAGCAGCCTAAGGAGCCTTGTTTCATGGAACTCCAACCGTAAAGAATAATAGAAAAAATTGTGGCAACGATGAGAACAACTTTATTATTTATTCTTCTTCTGATGGCACAGCGGGCAGTTTCCGCTGATGCCGACACAGTGAAACTCAAGGTCAATTATGCTGCGAAGTGCTATCTGTATGAGGGGCAGGAGCAGCAGAAAGACGACGAGATGGTTTTGGAAGTGGGTCATCGGTATGTGCATTTCTACAGCCGCTACAGTGTGGAGTGGCGTGGCCGACGTTGCGACGGGACTGACGTTGCAAAGTCCGGTGGAGTGGCTTCGCGACCTTCGGCTCGTGGAAATGCTTTTCTCCCGAAAGGTGCAGAGCATTTCAATGTATAAACAAAACAATACGGGAAAGGATGTTCAGCATGAAATCAGCGATTTGGCAGGGCGGAACCAGGCTGTGCCAACGGAAAGTGCCGTCTTGTCGGATATTCGCTTGTCGGCCCCGTCGGTTGCCCGAAGTCGCTCTCTTTTCAACGATTCTCATCTGGGAGCAACCAACTGGCTTTTCAAGACTCGCGGAGACAACGATTTCCGGCTGCAACTGAATTTCCTCTACGACCGCAACGACCAGTGGCAGACGCGAGAAACGGCTTATTCCGACTTGGCCGACGGGGCCGTCGTCACCGAGGAAAGAGACGTGCGCGGCATCAGGACTGAATACACGGGGGAAATGCTCTATCGGGTGAACAAAGACAAAACCTATCTGACCAACACGCTAACCGGATATGCCGATTTCAACCGCAGCCACGGAAACTCAGTCCATCAGGGAAGAGCGGTGGAAGAACGGGTGAAACCCCGCAAACGATACGTTTCCGACAAGTTTGAACTCATCAGGAATATGGCGAAAAACCGCAGTTTCTCGCTGACTTCTTCCTTTAACTACTCGCATCTTCCCGCCACGCTGCTCGTCTGCGACGGCAGTGCCGAACAGATTTCCCTCGGCTCGGTCTATTGGGACACCTACACCTCGTTCCGCCATAAAATCAGCGGCTTCAACGTCACCTATCAGGCCGGATTCCGTCTTAAATCGCAAAATCTGAGCACCATTGTCGAGGACGAGACGACCGACCGCTACCGCGAGCACCGGCTCTATCTCACGCCGATGATAAACTACCAGCGTCATGGCTTGAAAATCAACGTGAGGCTGCCCGTTTCGCTGCTTCACAGGTCTTTCAACGGCGACCACCAGAGCAGGGTCGTTGTGGAGCCGACGGCATTGGCCAGTTATGAATTCAGCCCCTATTTGAGCGCATCGCTGAGCCATCGGGTCATGTTCCGGCCTTCCGAAGTGAAAACGACGAGCAGTGTTCCCATTTATACCAGTTACGCTACGATGCGCAAGGGCTACGGTCGCTTAGACCACACGACAACGGCTGCGACAACCCTTTCGCTGCAATACAAAAATGTGATGTCGGGCCTTTTTGCCAATGCCCAGTTCTCGCATAGCGGCTTATACGGCACCAGACTCTATCGGAGTCGCCTCGACAGTCATGGCATCTATTACCGTGAAAGCACCGACCGCCAGACGAACTCCGATGTTTTCAACGTTTACGGCCGCGTCAGCAAGTCGTTCGGGACAACCGGCCTTTCCATTTCCCTGACCGGAAGTTACCAGTGGAACAACTATCAGTTGCTTGCCGGAAAAGACTTGATTTCCTGCCGGATGAAAGAACTTCAATTGGGTGTGGGACTGGCTTATCGGCCTTTGTCGTTGTTGTCGTTTGAGGGAGCGTCGAGTTTGGAGCGTTATCGGCAAGACAACCTTTCCCATCCCTCGCAAGGCATTCCAGCCATCAACTCGTTCCGCCACAGTCTGAAATGCTTTGTCCTGCCCGGAAACTGGCAGATAAAGTGGAGCAACGAATGTTATCACAGCAGCGACGAATCGAAACCGTTCAGTTTCTTCTCCGATTTTTCGGTTTCCTATCGCACGAAAACCTACGAAGTTGGCCTTGCCTGCAACAATATTTTCGGCAATCGCAACTACGAGTATCGCCTCGTGGCCGCCACACAGACGGTTTTCACCATCAACCGCCTGCGTCCGAGGGAGTTTTTGGCGAAATTGAGTTTCAATTTGTAGAAGTTTTGGCAAGTTACTCTGTTTCGACGTAAAAAATAAATGATTTTTTTTGTTCTGTACTCAATTTTTCGTAACTTTGCCGATTGAAGTATTAGGATAACAAAGAACGTCGAAAATTTTAATGATGAGAAATAATTGTATATATACGAAAAACAGGTTGCTGCTGGTGGCTTGCAGCCTTGCCTTCCTGATTTCGGCTGCGCCGGCATCGGCTTTCCCCCTTTTCAAGAAGAAGAAAAAGAAGACCGAGCAGCCTGCTCCCGTCTCTGATTATAAGAAAATTACGGGTCGCGACTCGGTGGCGTGGAATGGCGTGATGAATGTCGTCATGAAGGGCGACACGGTCTATCTGGAAATTCCTGCGGCGGTGCTCGGGCGGGCGTTTCTCGTGACGAACCGGCTCCAGAAAGTTCCGCAGGAATTGAACGAGTCGGGCGTGAACAAGGGCGTCAATTACGAGAGTCAGGTGGTTTCGTTCCAATGGGACAAGGCCCGTAAGAAAGTCGATATCCGACAGCAGCGCAACACGCCCGAGGTGAACTCTGGCGACGACATTGCCGCGTCGATTGGCGAGAATTACCTCAATCCGATGCTTTGCAGCCTGAAAGTGGAGGCCGTCTCGTCTGATTCGTCGAGCGTGGTGGTGAAGGTGAACGACCTGTTCAACGGTCGGAACAACTGCCTGAACGACGTGTTCAACGAAATCAACATCGGCACGTCGCCCAAGACCGACCTCTCGCGAATCATCAGTGTAAAAGCGTTCAAAAACAGCGTGACGGCGCTTTCTGACCTGACGACGACCGTCACCGAGGGCAACAACAAGGTGAACGTGACGGTGGAGGTGAGCACATCGCTCACGCTGCTGCCCGAGCAGCCGATGGCCGGACGCGAAGAGAACCAGCGAATTGGCTATTTCACGACCTCCAGACTGCAATATGCCGACAGTCAGCAGCGCGTGAAAAAGAAAAACTACGTGACCCGCTGGCGCGTGGAGCCGAAAGACACAGCCGCCTACCTCAGCGGCCAACTCACGGAGCCGGTGAAGCCCATTCTCATCTATATCGACAAGGCCGTGCCCTCGCATCTGCGACCCTACATCAAGCAGGGAATTCTGGCATGGAACGAGGCTTTTGAACGGGCCGGATTCAAGAATGTGGTAAGCGTGGAGGACTATCCCGACAGTCTTGCCCAAGAGGGCGACGACATGGCCTGCTCCGTGCTCACCTACGTGGCTTCCGAGAAGGCCAACGCAATGGGGCCCTCGACCATCGACCCGCGCACGGGCGAAATCATCGAGGCCGACATCATCTGGTGGCACAACGTGCAGTCGCTCATCACGGAGTGGCTCACCGTGCAGACGGGAAGTTACAACCCGGCCGTGAGAGCCCTGCAACTGCCCGACAGCATCATCGGCGAGGCCGTCAGGTTCGTCGCCTGCCACGAGATGGGCCATTCGCTCGGCCTGCGCCACAATATGATTGCCTCGGCAGCCTATCCCACCGACTCGCTGCGCTCGGCGTCGTTTGTCGGGCGAATGGGCAATTTGTCGGCCTCCATCATGGACTACGCGCGTTTCAACTATGTGGCGCAGCCCTGCGACAACATCACGCTGATATCTCCCCACATCGGCCCCTACGACCTGCTGGCCATAGAGTGGGGCTATCGCTGGTATCCCGACGAAAAACAGGCGCAAACCGCGCTCCACGAACTGCTCCGCAGGCATCAGGGGCCGCTCTACCGCTATAGCGAGGCGCAGTCGTCGCGCACGGCCATCGACCCGCGCGCCCTCAGCGAAGACCTCGGCGACGATGCCGTGAAGTCGGCGAAATACGGCATTGCCAACCTCAAGCGCGTCATGCCGAATATCATCGACTGGACGCGCAACGGCGAGCCCGACCAGACCTACGACGAGGCCGCACGGCTCTATTCGGCGGTCATTTTCCAGTGGGGACTCTATCTCTACCACGCCCTGGCCAACGTCGGCGGCATGTATATCGAGAACACCACCGTGGGCGACGGTCAGACGACGTTTGCGTTCGTGGAGAAGGAAAAGCAGCAGAAAGCCGTGAAATTCCTGCTCGACGAGGTGTTTTGCTATCCGCGTTGGCTCTTCGATACGCCGCTGTCGCAATATACCTACATCCACCGCAAGACGCCCAACGGCATTCAGGAGGTGAATCCGTCGGTGATGCTCAAAAACCAGCAGAACTATATGTTCTGGGACCTGCTCAGCAACGAGCGTCTGCTGCGGATGCTCGAAAACGAGATGCACAACGGTCAGAAGGCCTTCACGACCGTTGACCTCATCGACATGCTCCATCGGCATATTTTCGCCACCACGCTTGCCGGAAAATCGCCCGACGTAATGGAGCGCAGTTTGCAGAAAAGTTACGTCGATGCCCTGATGACGGCGGCTGCCGAGAGCGAGGGCGTGAAAATCGAGAAGACTTTGAGCGGTTTAGACTGTCTGACGCGCGACCTCTCCACTGGTTCGCGAATCATCGAGACGGGCAACCGCCAGATTCGCCGCACCAGCGACGCCATCAGCGTGAAGCGAGGCGAACTGATGCGCATCATGAAACTCCTGAAATCGCGACGCGGCAGTGCCTCCCGTGCGGCTCAACTCCACTACGAGGACGTCATTCTCCGCATACAAACCGCCCTCGGGCTCACTAAAAATTAAGCGTATGAAGTTAAGAATCCTGTTTATCGTTTCATTCGTCTGTTTCTCGGTGCTGACGCTTTCGGCCCAACAGCGCGTCATCACCGGACAGGTCTCCGACGCCGACGAACCGCTGATGGCTGCCACCGTGGCCGTTTTGGACGACAAAGGCAACACGCTCAACGGCACAACCACGAATCTCAACGGCCAGTTCACGCTCAGCGTACCGTCGCAGGCCACGCACCTCAAAGTCAGCTATATCTCCTACGAGACGCAGACCGTGACGTTGCGCGAGGGCGTGAGCCACTACGCCGTTTCGCTGCGCTCCGACGCGAAAAAAGTGGGCGAGGTGGTCGTCACGGGCTATCAGAAAATCGACCGCCGCAAACTCAGCGCCGCCACGACCACCATCAACATCGACGAGGAGAGCGTGGGTGCCGTGAAGAATATCGACCAGGCACTGGCCGGACAAATCGCCGGACTGGCCGCCATGAGCACGTCGGGAGCACCCGGGGCACCGCTGAAACTGCGCATTCGCGGCACGGCCTCCATCAACGGCACGCAGGAACCGCTGTGGGTGCTCGACGGCATTCCGCTCGACGGCACCGACATTCCCGCCATGGAAGACCTCAAGGACATCGACAACATCTATCAGACTTCGATTGCCGGACTGAACCCGTCGGACATCGAAACCATCACCGTGCTCAAAGATGCCGCTGCGACGGCCATCTACGGTGCGCGGGCGGCGAATGGCGTCATTGTCATCACGACGAAGAACGGAAAAGTCGGAAAAACCAGCATCAACTTCAACGCGAAGATGACCTACGGCCCGAAAACCGACATCTCGCGGCTGAATCTGCTCAATTCCGCGCAGAAAATCGACCTCGAACTCGCCCTTCTCGCCTCCGACTTCACTTTTCGCGAGAACAAGGGTGGCGTGGCGAAAATCATCAGCGATGCCGGACTCACCAACGCCTATAAACAGGGCGGTTGGAACGCTCTTTCGGGCGAGGCTCAGGCCGCCATCAACCAACTGCGCGGCATCGACACCGACTGGAACGACATCCTTTTCCGCAGCGTTTTCAATCAGGAATACAACCTCAGCGTGTCGGGCGGAAGCGACCGCGCCAACTACTACACCTCCGTCGGCTACTACGACGAGCAGGGCAATGTGACGGGCGTGAAAAACAATCGGTTCAACCTCGCCGTGAAGACCAATTTCAAGATGAACAAAAGGCTGACCATCGGCGCGTCGGTGTTTGCCAACCAGCGCAACCAGCGCAGTTATCTCACTGACTACAACGGATTTACGAACCCCGTTTACTATTCTCGTCTGGCCAACCCCTACATGACGGCCTACGACGCAGCCGGAAACTACGTCTATGACACCAACGTGCAGGGCAAAGAGGACTCCTCGCTCGACTTCAACATCTTTGAAGAGCGCGCCAACGGCTCCAACAAGCGCAAAGACCAGCAGTTGATGGCCATTTTCGACGCAGAACTGAAGTTGATGCCCGGCCTGAAACTGACATCGCAGTTGGGCTTGCAGTTCGACAACTACGACATCTCGAAATATGCCGGCGAGAACACCTTCGCCATGCGCAAGGAGAAACTTTTCGCCACATACGCCTTCCCCGACGGGAAACGCTCGATTCTGCCCGACGGCGGAGCCCACAAGGTGACCGAATTCCACAATTACCAGTGGACGTGGAAGGCGATGGCCGAATTTGCGAAAGACTGGAATAAAATCAACGAAATCGAGGTGATGCTCGGCACGGAAGTTCGCCACGCCGAGGCCCGTTCGCTCTATTCCGTGGCCTACGGCTACGACAACCGCACGCTCACCTCGCAGCCCGTCATCTTCCCAACGGAGACGATGGCCGAGCAGTATCCGCTCCATCAGGAGACGCACGCCGAAAACGCCTTCGTGTCGTGGTTTGCAACGGCCTCCTACACCCTCCGCCACCGCTACACGCTCGGCGGAAGCATTCGTTTCGACGGCAGCGACGTGTTCGGCGTCGCCAAGAAATACCGCTATCTGCCGCTTTACTCCGTCAGCGGACTCTGGCGCGTCAGCGAAGAGCCGTTCATGAAGCGCGTGAAGGCCGTCAACAACCTTGCGATTCGGGCTTCCTACGGACTTCAGGGCAACATCGACAAAAACACGTCGCCCTATCTTATCGGCACGTTCGACCGCGTCGTCATCATCCCCGGCAACACCGAGACCGTGATTTCCGCCGAAACCGCGCCCAACTCGAAACTGCGCTGGGAAAAGACCCAAAACGTGAACGCCGGCATCGACATGGCCTTCCTGAACAACGCCATCACGCTCAGTTTCGACTATTATTTCCGCCATTCCACCGACCTCATCGGCATGAGAATGCTACCTTTGGAGACGGGATTTTCATCGACCACCATCAACTGGGCCACGATGGACAACCACGGCTTTGAAATCGCCCTCGGCACGCGCAATTTCGACACGCGAGACTTCAAATGGACCACGAACCTGAACCTCGGCTTCAACAAAAACAAGATTTTGCGCGAGTCGGTGGCCGAAAACGCCACATATCCGGGTCGCGAGGGCTATCCCGTCGGCGCGATTTTCGCCTACAAGACCGACGGACTCGACAGCGAGGGCTATCCGCTCTTCGTCGGGAAAGACGGCCAGAAACTCACGGCGAAGGAGTTCCTGCAACTCAACAATCACGGCGGAAGCACCCTCACAGCCGAGGAGCAGCGCAACCTCTACACCTACATGGGTACCTCCGACCCGAAGGTCTCGGGCGGCTTCATCAACCATTTCGAATATCGCAACTGGTCGCTCGGCATCAACTGCCTGTTCAACTTCGGCATGAAAGTGCGCGTGCAGCCCTCGTATTCGCCTGCGAACTACGACCGCGGCCTCAACACCAATGCCGACATCCTCAACCGGTGGACTGCCGAAAACCCGACGGGCCAGTTCGCGCGCCTCATGGTCAGCAGCGACCGTCCGGCGGAGTACATCCGCTATTCGGAATACAACCTCTACAACATGCTCGACACGTGGGTGCGCAGCAGCAACTATTTCCGCTGCCAGAGCATCCGCCTCGGCTATAAGTTCCCGACGTCGCTCATCCGCCGCGCCGGCATGAGCAGCGTCTCGCTCTCGCTCGAAGCACGCAACCTGTTTGTCATTGCTTCCGACTACGGCAATTTCCTCGACCCCGAAACGATGGGAAACCCCTATGCACAGCCCATTCCGAAGAGTTTCATCCTCGGGTTGAACATCGGATTTTGAGTGAATAGAGAATAGTGAAAAGTGAATAGTTGATGATATGACAAAGAAAATATTTTATATGATGGCGGAAAAAAGCCTCGTGTTGCTCCTTGCGCTGACTCCTGTCGTGCTGACGTCGTGCAACGATTTCCTCGACATCACGCCCACGGGAAAGGTCATTGCCAAGACCGCCGACGAATATCGCGCACTGCTTGCCTACGAGTACAAGACCATGCCCGAAGACCGCGGCCTGGCCACGCTCCGAGCCGATGAAATGACGCTCGACAAGGCTTCCACCACCGCCGAAGACTTCGATTCCTATTTCGACATCTGGACGTGGAACGACCTCGCTCCGCAGACCACCACCGCCTCGTTTGGCTGGCGACGCTATTACCACGCCATTTACATCGCGAACTACATCATCGCCCACCAGACGGAAATCACCGAGGGCACTGCCGCCGAAATCAGCCAACTCGTCGGCGAGGCCTACGCCCTTCGCGCCTATATGCACTTCCTGCTCGTGAACCTCTATGCCAAGCCCTACACCGCCAGCACGCCCGCCTCGGAACGCGGCATTCCCGTGATGACCGAGCCCGATGTGGACATCATTCCCGTTTGCAGCACGGTGGAGGCCGTTTACGACAGGATTCTGGCCGACCTCGACGCTGCCGACCAGCATCTGAACGTCGAAAAATGGGACGACGGCCACTCGTATCGTTTCACCACGACGGCTGCACTTGCCCTTCGGGCGCGTGTCGCCCTCTACAAAGGCGATTGGCAGGCAGTACGCACGGCGGCCGAGAGCGTCATTGCGAAGCGTCCTGACCTCGAAGACCTCACCAACCGCAGTTCGCTCCTGCCCGACAACTACAAGTCGGTGGAAAACCTGCTCGCGCTCGAGCAGGTGATGACCGCCGTCTATAAAAACATCGGGCGGCCGTCGAACGACCTTCTCGCTGCCTACAAGACCGGCGACCAGCGCAAAAGCAGGTTCTACAGGCAGGTGACGGCCTCCGTGAGCACCTTGCAGAAGGGTGGCGGGGGCGATTCGCGCTGCTCGTTCCGCACGGCCGAGATGTATCTGATTGCCGCCGAGGCTGCCGCACGGCTCGGCGACACGAAATCGGCCGCCGGGCAACTGACGAAACTCATGCAGAAGCGCTATTCCGCCGCCACAGTCGAGGGCTACACCGCGCCGCTCACGACGATGACAGCCGACGAACTGCTCGCTGAAATCGCCCACGAGCGTCGCTGCGAACTCGCTTTCGAGGGTCATCGGTGGTTCGATTTGCGTCGCTCGGCCCGGCCGCAACTCCACAAGACCTACAACGGTGTCGATTACACCCTCTCTGCCGACGACGCGCGCTACACCCTCCGCTTCCCAACCGAGGCCGTCGAGGCGAATCCGAATCTTTTGTAAATCGTAAATTGTAATTTGTAAATTGTAAATTGTAAATAGTAAATTAATTTTGTATTAACCCCTTAAAAGAAAGGAATGAAAATGAAGAAAATGTTACTTCTCATGGTCGCAGCGTTCACTGCTACCACAACGTTTGCCCAGTTCGGCGATTTTGGAACCGAGGAACCCACATGGACCAAGACCATCTCGGCCGTGGAGAAAGCCTCCGACGCGTATGTTGAAGCACCCGTCGTCATCACCAGTCAGGGCGATGTCATCAAGACCGGCGTGTTCTCGCAGGAGTTCACCTTCGCCGGTGAAACGCTCGAACCCATCGCCAAGAGTGCCTACATCGTGAAATACGACAAGGAAGGCAACGAAGTCTGGGCCAATGCCCTCAGAGGTGCCGCCACCATCACGGCCATGACCCTCGACGAGGAAGGCAACATCTATGTGGCCGGTCGCTTTGCCGACAAGGTCATTGTGACCTCGACCGACGACAACAGCGTGGAAATCGAGGGTATGGAAGACCAGACCGATCAGGTGTCGGGCTTCATCCTCGCTTATGATGCCGCCGGAAAATTGCTCAGTCAGAAGACTGTCGTGCCTTCTTATGATTTTGAGTTGTTTATGACGGCATTGGAGAATGAAGGTTTCTATCTTGCCGAATCAAAGTTCGTCGTCAATAAAATTGTAGTCGCCAATGGCAAGGTCTATGTCTCGGCCAACTATATGGGCAACAACACGCTCGACGATGTCGTGCTTGAAGGAAAAATCTTCGACATGTTCGCTATGAAATCGTTCTGTTTCGACCTCAACAACTTCGCCGTCATTCAGTTAGACAAAGACCTCACCAACGCCAAGTTGCTGGCCAATGTCAATACTTCAGACGATGCCCTCTACGGAGAGTTGCAAATGGAGCCGCAGGCCTTGAAGTTCGCCCTCGACGGCGAGGATGTCTATGTGGCATGGACGGGCTGGGGCGACGTGACGATGGCGACCGAGAAAGGAACGCAGAATTTCTCTTTTAGTTATGCTGAAGGCGAAGAGGGAGGCCGCGAACACGGCTTTGTCGTGGCTAACGTGACGACCGGAGCCGCCCAGGAGTTCCGCGCTCCGCTTGAAAAGAGCGAGGCCGGTTTCTTTACCATCGCCAACATGGAGGTCGCAGAGGGTAAACTCTACATCGGCGGAACCTACATCGGTGCGCTGGCTTTCGACAACCAACTGACTTCGACGGGTGCCTGCGACGCATTCATGGCCGCCCTCAACACGACAGATTTGACCGTTGAATGGGCGAAAACCAGCGGAATCGACGAGGGCGAGGCCAACAAGTTCAACGAAGCGGCTCTTTCTTATGTTGAAGTTGAGGATGGCGCAGTCGGCATGGTTGTCAATGCGATTGACATGAGCACGAAGGAAATCAGCCAGAGCATTGCATTCCTTTATATTCCTGATTATGACTACTTCGCCACGATGGAAATGCCTTTTAAGATTACATCGGGTTCTGCAAGCGTTGCAGGTGCTGTTGTCAACAGCAATGTGGGCACGGAATCCACGCTGATTTATTTTGCCGACGAGGAATTCACGCAGGGCATCGAGACCATTGACAATGGACAATCGACAATTGGCAATTCGGCCATCTTCAACCTGCAGGGCCAGCGTGTGAACAAGGCCCAGAAGGGCGTGTTCATCCAGAAAGGCCAAAAGTTCGTGGTGAAATAAAGCCTCACCCCAACCCTCTCCCTTTGGAGAGGGAGCCTGTCTTTCCCCCTTTCGGTGAGTAAGGAGGGGCATCAAAAAAATCGGAACTGCTTGCGGGCGGTTCCGATTTTTTTTGTTTCTATATGGAAAATGGCTTAGAAATCCTCCTGGAAGAGCGGGTCTTCGGGCATCACCATGGTCGGCTTCTTCTCCCACTGGCGCATCATTTCCTCAGACACGTACTTTTTGTCAACCACGAGGCGGAACATATATTCCTCGAACCAGCGGTTGGTCATGATGTCGCAGCCGCCGAATCCGCGACCGCCGCCCCACGAATTCTCCACTTTCCACTTCACGGGCTGGCCGTTCTTGTCGAGGTCAACGGCGGTGAGCGTCATGGCGTGGGTCGAGCCGCTGTCGAACGTGGCGATGCGCTGCGCCTTGTCCATCTTGAACGTGGTGCCGAAGAGCGAGCCGTAGTCGTAGTTCTCGGTGTCCATGTAGCCGCGCTTGCGGTCGAACTGCTTGCCCACGTCGTAACTCGAGTAGAGTTTGCGGCCGTCCTTGAGCGAGGCAATGGCGAGGCTGGCAATGTCTTTCATCGGCAGGTTCAGGTATTTCCAGTTCGTGCCGTCATAGACGTGGCGGTCGTATTCCACCTCGAAAGTCTCGTAGTAGGGTCGGCGCGGGTCGTTCATCACCATGATGAACGTGCCGTTGAGCGGTCCGCCCACGGTTTCCTCGTAGAACTGCTTCGGCGTGTATTTTTTCGGCTCGCCCACCTGTTTTCCGCTCTTATCGATGTGGGCGTAGGTGAATTCCTTCACGGGTTCACCGAGTGTCATCGACAGCATACGATAAATGTCGCCGAGCATTTCGGCCTTGCGGTTCTGAATGGCCTTTGCCGAGGTTTTCGAGGCCACCATGTCGCGTAGTTCGAGGCCGTATTCGCGCAGTTTCGACGAAACGATGCGTGCCATGCGGCTCGTGTTGTCGGCCGAGTAGGTTTCGGGCTGTACGCCTTTCGGCACCAGGCCGTATTTATAGGCCAGGTCGGCCACGCCGCAGAATGTTCCGCCGTCGCTGATGGGGTGGTGGAAGAAGAACTGCACGCGGGTGTCGTCCATGGGCTTGGCGGCGTTGTCAATGACGCCTTGCAGCATCAGGTTGGCCTTCTCGAGTTGGTCGTAGAAGAACAGATAGTCGTGCGAGAACTCCACGGCGAGCGTGTCTTGGTGTTTCTTGGCGAAATTGGCGCGCAGCACGTTGAATCCGGAGAACATCCAGCAGCGTCCCGACGATTTCTGGTCGTGAATCGACTGTTTCGGCGTTTCCACGCTGAAATGGCTGTCGATGGGCTTCTGGTTGGCGAAGTTCATGGCCAGCGCGTCGATGTTGTTTTGCGCCAGTGCGTTGAAAATGGCCTTCGAGGTCGGCTGTCCGGCCTGCGCCTTCTCCATTTGTTGCAACATTTGGGGCGAGATTCCGCCGCCTTTCGTTTGTGCGTAGGCCGAGCCTGCGATGGCGAAGCAAAGGCCCACGATGAGCATTTTTTGTTTCATAATTGTGGTAAGTTAATAGTTTGTCAATTTTCTTGCTTGCAAAGTTAATGGAAAACTACGAAAAAAACGAATAAACTTACCAGAAAAATACGTTTGAGGTCGTAAAATGATGATTTTAACGCTTGTCCCACTCTTTCAGGATTTTCTTTGCCCGTTCCAGATGCTTTCGGTCGCGGCGGCCTCGGCGGTCGAGCATGTTGGCGAAGTCGAAGGTATATTGAACAGTTGCGCGCGGTGCCTCGGCAGCGCCCTGCATGGCGCCGGCCTTTGCCCATGCGCTGATGAGCGCTTTCGTGCGCGGGTCGAGTTCGCTGACGGTCACCTCGGGCAGCATGTGGTCTTTCGGCAGCAGACACATCGTGTCGCCCAGTTCGGTCATCGTGAGGCGCTCGTGCTCGTAGCGCACATGGCTGAAGGCG
>JAFUVC010000168.1 GCA_017483785.1 Prevotella sp. | reverse complement strand
GAGGTGAAAGAAGCCATGGCCGATAAGGTTGAAGAAGCCAAGGAAAAGATTGGCGAGGCCGTTGACGCCGTGAAAGACAAGGTTGGCGACGTCATCGACGACATCAGCAAGAACGAGACTTTCCAAGCCGCAAAGGAAAAGGCCGGCGAGGCTGTAGAAGCCGTCAAGGACAAGGTTGAGGACGTGATTGAAGACCTGAGCAAGAACGAGACCATCCAGGCCGCCAAGGAGAAAGCCGGCGAGGCCGTTGACGCCATCAAGGACAAGGTTGGCGACGTGCTCGACGACCTGAGCAAGAACGAAACCGTGCAGGCGGCCAAGGAAAAGGTCAGCGAGACCATCGAACAGGCTGCAAAAGAGGTGAAGAAAAGCGACTTCTTCGGCAAGTTGAAAGGCTGGCTCGGACTGAAATAAAGAATTTCTCACCATTTATCTTATCGAAATGAAAATCAAGATTTTAATGACCCTCCTGTCCTTTTTCTGGGTGGGAGAGGTCTTTTCGCAGTCGTTAAGCACGACTCCTTTGGAAGAACTCATCGGAAAGACCATCAGCGTGGCCCAGACGCCCGCCAACAGCCTGACCACAGGCCAGTGGTATGTGATGTTCGACCGAGGCTACACGGGTTCAAACCCACACGGCTACCTTTACGAAAACATGTCGTCGCACACGCTCTACAACACGGCGACCGTGCCGAGCGGACTGGCCACCGCAGCCGCACGATTCTTGGTGCGACTGTCTGATGCCGGCGACGGAAAATACTACATCCAGACTGGTTTCGGCAACTATTTCGGGGTGATTTCCGAATCGGCAGCCGTGCCTGTCACCGCCGGGAAAAACGAAGCCCTGATTGTCGAGAAAATTGCCAATACCGACGGCCATTTCTATCTTCAGAGCACCACGACGAACGTCATTCTCGATGCCAACGACCTGCGTGGCGGCGATGCTACCGTAGTGGGCTGGGGAACGTCGAAACCCACAACCACAGGCGGCAACAACGACTGGGCATTCTATCCCGTCACGCTGGAAGACATCGACTCGAGTATTGCCATCTTCGAGAGCGACGTGCAGGTGACGCGCGGCTATCAGACCTGCGGACGCGGCAACCAGAACACGCTGCTCCTCCGCGTTGACATGGAAGTGCTCCAGAACATCAGCGACGCCTCGTTCACCGTGAGCCTCAACGACGCTGCGCAGGCCAATATCAGCAGCCTCTATGTCTATAAAACGACGGCTACGGAGTTCCTCGCCAACATTCCCGCGTCGCCTCTCGGCACGACCAATGCCATTGGCAGCACGGCCACGGTCAATATCGGCAGCGTGGCCGCAGGCTCACATCATTTCTGGATTTGCGCCACCATCAGCGACGATGCAGAACTGGAAGCCATGCTGACAACGGCGGTGAAGAATTTTGACTACACCTGCAACGGCGGAAGCCAGAGCCTCGACATGACAGCCATCGGCAACCCGTCGCGACAGGGCGTGAAAGTGTTTGCGCAGCAGAACTTCGTGTTCAAGCCAACCACCGACAACTGCCGATTCTATCGCATTCCGGCGATGGTTCTCGACAAAGACGGCAACATTGTCGTCTCCATCGACAAGCGCTACAACAGCAATGCCGACCTCGGCAATAACCACAAAATCGACGTGATTACGCTTCGTAGCGAAGACGGCGGCAAGACGTGGAAAGACAAGGCCGACGTGGCCATTGGCGACGGAAGTTCCTCTACGGCCTGCGGATTCGGCGATCCGGCTCTGGCAATGGCTCCCAATGGCGACTTAATCTGCCTGATGGCATCTGGAAACACCACGTGGGGCTACGGCATGAAATCTTGCGGTTTTGCGAAAAGTACCGACAACGGAAAAACGTGGAAACTGAAGAAAAACCTCTTCACCACGACAAGTTTCTACGACGAATACAGCAGCGACGGAAAGTTTAGCATGACCAACTATTTCACCACCTCAGGCAAGGGCCTGACCACCAACGACGGTGTCATCATGTTTGCCACCAACTGCCGGAAACAGGGCGACGGTACGAACCTCGTCTGCATCATCTACTCGACCGACAACGGCGAGACGTGGCGACTGAGCAAAACGACGGCCTACACGGGCGGCGACGAGTCGAAACTCGAGCAACTCAACGACGGAAGCCTGCTGCTCTCGGTTCGCCAGAGCGGAGATCGCGGCTGGAACACGGGAACCTACACCAAGAATAGCGACTGCACCGTCACGTTCAACTGGGGCTCGCAGTATCGTAAAGGCGACATCTGGGGCAACGCCTGCAATGCCGACCTTGTCTATTACAGCCGCGAAAGCAATGGCGAGCCCGACATCATGCTCCATGCCTACATCAGCAGTTCCGGTCGCGAGAGCCTTCAGTTGTCGATGAGTATCGACGGCGGAAAGTCGTGGAACAACGTCTATAACATCCAGCCCAATGGCTCGTGCTACTCCACGATGATTGTGCTGCCCGACGGCACGCTCGCCATTCTGTATGAAGACGAGTCGTACAGCGCAGGCAACGGCTACGCCATCAACTACGTGACCATCACAAAGGAGCAGATTCTCAAATGGTATGACGAACTCGACGAGCGTCTGAGCACTGCCGAAGTGAAGTTCGTGGAGCACGGAATCACCACCGACGGCGGTGCGCCTTGGTGTACGTGGCTGCAAACCACGACCGGCAACTGGGCCAAGCAATTCGAGTCGAACGGCAGGTCGGGCTTCTCGGGCGTCGTCGTTTCAGCCGATTACTACGCCTTTAATCGCCAAAACGGCTACGACCAGCGTGTTCTTTGCTTCAAGCCGTCGGCAGCAGGTGCCTCAGACGTGTTCACCATCGAGGCTCCCGAAGGCTATCTGATTGAAAACTACAGCATTGGCGGCTATTTCAACACCGTTTCCGAAACCTATACGCTGACGGCTGAAAACGGCGAGTCGGTGCGCATCAACAAGAACAAGTCGCAGCAGAATCCGCCCGATTTCCTCACCACGAACGTGGGTGCCAAAAGCACGAAACTGACCCTGTCGAACGGCAATTCCTCGAACAACAGTTATGCGCTCATTTCCCATTTCGTGTTGAATTTGAAGCGCGACAATGGTTCCACGGGCATTTCCGGCCAGCCTTTCCACGCTGCGGAGCCCAACGGGCAGGTTTACACCGTGCAGGGCATTCCCCTCGCCAAAGTTCCCTCGCAGAAAGGCATCTACCTGCAAAACGGACGCAAGTTTGTCGTCAAGTAACTTGATTTTTGGGTACAAAAAAACCTCAGTCTGCTTGGACTGAGGTTTTTTATTTGTGCGGTTATTTACAGATTTTCGAGAGCATCAGGTCGAAAATGAGCACCGAATGGCCCGGAATTTTGGCCTCTGTATAGTCAGAAGTTCCGTAGCCCAGTGCCGCAGGCACGTAAATTTCCCATCGGTCGCCTTCGTGCATATTCTGCAATGCCGTGGAGAAGCCGTCGGTGAGGCCCGAGATGCGGAATCCGCGTGCGCGAGCCGTTTCGGGATGAAATTCGCCAATGTATGAGTTGTCGAAGATGTAGCCCGTCGGATAACTCAGCGACGGCAGCAGTCGGCCGGAGTAAGCCACCAGAACGCTGTCGGTGAACTTGGGCGAGACCGTTCCCTCGCCATTTTCGACGACATGGGCAATGATGAAGTCGCTGTTGGTGGTCGGGACGTCGTCTTGCAGCGACCACTTGCGCAGGATGCGCCACGAATTGTCGCCGGCGGCGATGCGCTGCGAGGCTTGCGAATACAGCGAATTGAAATATGTTTCGTTGGTCTCCTGCCAGTTGGGGAATTCCTCTTTGGGGTCGTTATCCTCGCTGCACGCGACGAAAAACGTGGCTGCGCAACCGAGCAAGAACATAAAAATACCTTTTTTCATACGATTATCTTAGTCTTCGTTCATAATTTTCTTGAGCAGAGTGGGAATGGCGACGCGGTCTTCGATGATGTTGCGCAGTTCGCCGATGGGCACGCGCTCCTGCTTCATGTCGTCGCGATAGCGCAGCGTGACGCAGTTGTCGTTGAGCGTGTCGTGGTCCACGGTGACGCAATAGGGCGTTCCGATGGCATCCTGTCGGCGATAGCGCTTGCCGATGGAGTCTTTCTCGTCGTACTGGCAGTTGAAGTGGAAGCGCAGGTCGTTGATGATTTCGCGCGCCTTCTCGGGCAGTCCGTCTTTCTTTACGAGCGGCAGCACGGCCAGTTTCACCGGAGCCAGCGCTGCGGGCAGTTTCAGCACGGTGCGCGTCTCGCCGTTCTCGAGTTTTTCCTCCTCGAAGGCGTGGCACATAATCGAAAGGAACATACGATCGACGCCGATGGAGGTCTCGATGACGTAGGGCACGTAACTCTCGTTGGTCTGCGGGTCGAAATATTTGATTTGCTTGCCCGAGAACTTCTCGTGCTGCGACAGGTCGAAATTCGTGCGCGAGTGGATGCCCTCCACCTCCTTGAAGCCGAACGGCATGTGGAACTCGATGTCGGTGGCGGCGTTGGCATAGTGGGCCAGTTTGTCGTGGTCGTGGAAACGGTAGTTTTCGGCGCCGAAGCCCAGTGCCTGATGCCATTTCATGCGCGTCTGCTTCCATTTGTTGAACCAGTCGAGTTCCGTTCCCGGCTGCACGAAGAACTGCATTTCCATCTGCTCGAACTCGCGCATACGGAAGATGAACTGTCGGGCGACGATTTCGTTGCGGAAGGCCTTGCCGATCTGGGCGATGCCGAACGGCAACTTCATGCGGCCCGTTTTCTGCACGTTCAGGTAGTTCACGAAGATTCCCTGCGCCGTTTCAGGGCGCAGATAGACCTTCATGGCACCGTCGGCCGATGCGCCCATCTCGGTGGCAAACATCAGGTTGAACTGGCGCACGTCGGTCCAGTTGCGCGTGCCCGAGATGGGGCATACGATTTCCTCGTCGAGGATGATTTGCTTGAGTTCGTCGAGGTCGGGACCTTGCATGGCGGCAGCGAATCGCTCGTGGAGCGCGTCGCGCTTCTGTTTGATTTCGGCCACGCGGGGCGAGGTGGCCAGATATTGGGCCTCGTCGAAGGCGTCGCCGAAGCGTTTGCGGGCTTTTTCGACCTCTTTCTGGATTTTCTCGTCGTATTTCGCCATCTGGTCTTCGATGAGCACGTCGGCGCGATAGCGTTTCTTCGAGTCGCGGTTGTCGATGAGCGGGTCGTTGAACGCATCCACGTGGCCCGATGCCTTCCAGATGGTCGGGTGCATGAAGATGGCCGAGTCGATGCCCACGATGTTCTCGTGGAGCAGCACCATCGACTGCCACCAGTATTGCTTGATGTTGTTTTTCAGTTCCACATCGTTCTGTCCGTAGTCATAGACTGCGCCGAGTCCGTCGTAGATATCACTTGAAGGAAACACGAAGCCATATTCCTTGCAATGGCTCACAATTTTCTTGAAAACGTCTTCTTGTGCCATAATTTTTACCTGTTTTTTTACGAATTTGGTGCAAAGTTACGAAATAATTAGGAATTAGGGTTCACGATTTAGAAATTATTTCAATTATTTTCCTTAACTTTGTCGCAGATTTTAAGATTCATGATGATGAAAAAACGTTTGATAACTTATTTTTGGGCCGCGCTGACCGCAGTTGGAGCCAGTGCGCAGCCTGCTCCGTCGCCCGTGGGGCCGCTTCCCTCGGCCCATCAGGTGGCATGGCAGCAGTTGGAAACTTACGCATTCATCCATTTCGGGCCAAACACGTTTGGCGACCGCGAATGGGGCTACGGCGACGCACCGCTGGAGTCGTTCAACCCCACGAAACTCGATTGCGAGCAGTGGGCGCGTGTCTGCAAGCAGGCAGGCATGAAGGGCATCATCCTCACCGCCAAGCACCACGACGGATTTTGCCTCTGGCCGACGAAATTCACCGACTATTCCGTCCGCAACACGCCCTATAAGGACGGCAAGGGCGACATCGTGGGCGAACTGGCCGAGGCTTGCCGGAAACACGGGCTGAAACTGGGCCTTTACCTCTCGCCCTGGGACCGCCATCAGGCCTTCTACGGCACGCCGCTCTACGTGGAATATTTCTACGCCCAGTTGCGCGAGTTGCTCACGCAGTATGGCGAGGTGTTTGAAGTCTGGTTCGACGGGGCCAACGGCGGCGACGGCTGGTATGGCGGCGCACGCGAGGCGCGGAAAATCGACCGCAGCACCTATTACAACTATCCGCGGGCGTGGAGTCTGGTGAAGGAATTGCAGCCGAAAGCCGTCATTTTCAGCGACGGAGGCCCCGGATGCCGCTGGGTGGGCAACGAAAACGGCTATGCCGACGCCACAAACTGGTCGTTTTTGCGTATCAAAGAGGTCTATCCGGGCTACGAGCACTACAAGGAACTGCAGAGCGGCCATGCCGACGGCGACGCGTGGGTGGCAGCCGAGTGCAACACGTCGATTCGGCCGGGATGGTTCTACCACGAAAAGGAAGACGACCGCGTGAAAAGCGTGGCGCATCTGGTCGATTTGTACTATCGCAGCGTGGGCCACAACGGCACATTCCTGCTGAATTTCCCCGTGAACAAAGAGGGTTTGATTCATCCGACCGACTCGGCCCATGCCGTGGATTTCCACAAGCAGGTGACCGAGGAATTGAAGACGAATCTGCTGAAAAATGCGTCGGTCAAGGCATCTGCGACACGAGGAAAAGCCTTCGCCGTGAAAAATCTGACCGACGACAATTTCGACACCTACTGGGCCACGCCCGACGGTGTGACGACTGCCACGCTCGAAATTTCGCTGAAAAAAACGCAGAAACTGAACCGCCTGATGCTCCGCGAATACATTCCGCTGGGCCAGCGCGTGAAGAAATTCTCGGTGGAGTACCTCGACGGCAAGCAGTGGCTGCCCGTGAAGGTGGGCGAGGCCACGACAACCGTCGGCTACAAGCGTCTGCTGCGCTTCAAAACCATTTCCACGCGGCGGCTGCGCATCCATTTTGAAGAAAGTCGCGGGCCGCTGTGCATCAACGGGCTGGGTGCCTATTTCAGCCCCGTTTCCGACGCCTCGCCGAAGGCTGAGGCCGAGCAGTTGAAAGGGTTTGACTATCAGGTCGTTGAGGCGCAGGCCGACAAGGTGACGCTCGACTTGGGCAAAATCCAGACCCTCCACTCGCTCCACTACAAGCCGACGACGTCGGGCATGGTCGCGAACTACGAAATTCTGGCCGGACCGAGCCTGAATGCGCTGAAAACAGTGGCTTCGGGCGAGTTCTCGAACATCCGCAACAACCCCATCATGCAAGACGTCTATTTTGCACCGGTCGATGCGCGCTACGTCGTGTTGAAGGCCGTCAGAATGGTGGTTGACGGCGAGAAAATGAAATACGACCAGTTGTTGATTAAATAAAAAAGCGAAAAAATGAGAAAAATTCTGCTGATATTGGCCTGTGGCGCGGTTTTCACGGCTTTCGGAGCGAAGAAAAAAGCCGTTTTGCCCTATCAGAATGCCGCGCTGCCGACGGAAGAGCGGTTGCGCGACCTGATGAGCCGCATGACGCTCGAGGAAAAAATCGGACAACTGCGCTGCACGATGGCATGGAATTACTACGACATCGTTTCGAGGGGCAAGAAGCCCGTGGTCGTGCCCTCCGAGTCGTTCAAAAAGGACATTGCCGAGGGCAACATCGGGATGCTCTGGGCCACTTACCGCGCCGACCCGTGGACGCAGAAGTCGCTTGAAAACGGTTTGACACCCGAACTGGCAGCCATGGCCGGAAATGCACTGCAAAAATACGTCATGGAGCACACGCGACTGGGCATTCCGCTCTTCCTCGCCGAGGAGGCGCCCCACGGCCACATGGCCATCGGCGCGACGGTTTTCCCGACGGGTCTTGGCATGGCCGCCACGTGGTCGCCCGAGTTGGTGGAGCGCGTCGGCGAGGTCATTGCAAGGGAAATCCGCTTGCAGGGTGGCCATATCAGCTATGGTCCCGTGCTCGATTTGTCGCGCGACCCGCGCTGGTCGCGCGTGGAGGAGTCGTATGGCGAAGACCCCGTGCTCACGGGCGAACTCGGTGCCGCCATGGTGCGCGGACTGGGCGGTGGCAACCTCTCGAACCCCGATGCCACCATCGCCACGCTGAAGCATTTCATTGCCTACGGAACCACCGAGGGCGGCCAGAACGGCAACCAGACCGTGCTCGGCCCGATGGAACTTCACCAGCATTTCCTGCCGCCGTTTCGCAAGGCCATCGACGCCGGAGCGCTTTCCGTGATGACGTCGTACAACTCGTGCGACGGCATTCCCTGCACGAGCAACGAATATCTGCTGACGGACGTTTTGCGCGAAAAATGGGGCTTCCGAGGCTTTGTCGTCAGCGACCTTTTCAGCATCGACGGCATTGCCGGAATGCGCGTCGCCCGCAACAACCAAGAGGCTGGCGTGATGGCCCTGAAGGCCGGAGTTGACGCCGACCTCGGTGCCAATGCCTACGGAAAACTCGCCGCTGCCGCCCGTGAGCAGCAGGATTTGGAAAAATACATCGACCGCGCCTGCGAGCGCGTCTTGCGCCTGAAATTCGAGATGGGACTGTTCGACAACCCGTTTGTCGAGCCGAAAGCCGCCGCAGCCCGAGTTCGCACGCCCGAAAACAAGCAAGTGGCCCTCGAGGCGGCCCGCGCCAGCATCACGTTGCTGAAAAACAACGGAATCCTGCCGCTGAGCGGACAGCGAGTCCTCGTAGTAGGCCCGAATGCCGACAATATCTACAACCAACTCGGCGACTACACCGCCCCGCAGGATGAAAACAACGTGAAAACGGTGCTCGAAGGCATCCGCGAAAAATCCACCCCCCGATACATCAAAGGCTGCGCCGTCCGCGACACCACCGACGCTCAGATTGACGAGGCCGTCGAGGCCGCCCGCGAGAGCGACGTCATTGTGGCGGTGGTCGGCGGCTCCAGCGCGCGCGATTTCAAGACCAGTTACAAGGAAACCGGCGCTGCGGAAACCGATTCGAAAACGCTGAGCGACATGGACTGCGGCGAGGGTTTCGACCGCGCCACGCTCTCGCTGCTCGGCCATCAGAATCGGCTGTTGAAAGCCCTGAAATCCACGGGAAAACCGCTCGTGGTGGTTTATATCGAAGGCCGGCCGCTCGAAAAAACGTGGGCCGCCGAGAATGCCGACGCCCTGCTCACGGCCTACTACCCGGGCCAAGAGGGCGGCACGGCCATTGCCGACGTGCTTTTCGGCGACTACAACCCGGCCGGAAGGCTTCCCGTGTCGGTGCCGGCCCATGTCGGCCAGTTGCCCGTCTATTACAACAAGCGGGCGCCGCGCTCCCACGACTATGTCGAAATGTCGTCGAAAGCCCTCTATCCCTTCGGATTCGGGCTGTCGTACACCACTTTTAATTACGAAAACCTGCAAATTTCGACTGCCGACGACCTCAGAATCTCGTGCGACGTGACGAATACGGGAAAATTCGACGGCGAGGAAGTCGTGCAACTCTACGTTCACGACGAAGTGGCCTCGGTGGTGCAGCCGCTGACGCAGTTGAAGGCGTTCCGCCGCGTGATGATTCCGAAGGGCGAGACCCGCCGCGTGGAATTCACGCTGACGAAGGCCGACTTGAGCATTGTCGAAGCGCAGATGTGCGAGAAATTCGAGGCCGGCGACTTTAAAATCATGGTCGGAGCCTCGTCGGAGGACATCCGTTTGCAGAAAATTGTCAATTTTGAATAAAATCAAGAAAAATGGGCTGGATCAATGAACTTTTCACGACGCCGTCGGCATTGCAGACCGTGGTGGTCTTGTCGCTGATTTGCAGCATGGGCCTTGCGCTGGGCAAGGTTCGCGTCGGCGGCATCTCGCTGGGCGTGGCCTTTGTGTTTTTCATCGGCATTCTGGCCGGCCATCTGGGGTTTAACGTCGATGCGCAAATGCTCGACTACGCCGAAACCTTCGGACTGGTCGTCTTCGTCTATATGCTCGGCCTGCACGTCGGCCCGAACTTCTTCGGCCTGCTCAAGCACGAGGGCATGGAACTCAACCTGTGGAGTTTCGCCATCATCCTTCTGGGCACGGCCATGGCCGTAGGCATGGTTTCGCTGGCCGGCATCAGCGTGCCCGACATGGTGGGCGTGCTCTGCGGTGCCACGACCAACACGCCGGCCCTCGGTGCTGCCCAGCAAGCCCTCTCGCAACTCGGACTGCCGTCGGGCTCGGCCGCTCTGGCCACCGCCGTGACCTATCCGCTCGGCGTGCTCGGCGTCATCGTCGTCATGGTGCTGATGCGACGCTTCTTCGTGAAGCCCGCCGACCTTGAACTGCGCCACGACGAGGCCGAGGACAAGACCTTCATCGCGCAGTTTGTCGTGGTCAATCCGGCACTGGCCGACAAGACCGTGGCCAGCGTGTCGGCACTCTCGCACCTCCATTTCGTCATCTCGCGCGTCTGGCGGGGCGAGCAGGTGCTGGTTCCGCAGGCCGACACGATGCTGAAACTCTACGACAACATTCTTGTCGTGACGAATAAAGACGACGTGAGCGCGCTGGAGATGCTCTTCGGCGAGAAGGCCGAAACCGACTGGAACGAAGGCAAAATCGACTGGAACCACGTCGATTCCAAGGTGGAAAGCCGCATTCTGGTGCTGTCGCGCCGCGTGTTGAACGGCAAGCGGCTCGGACAACTGCAACTGCGCCACACCTACGGCGTGAACGTGAGCCGCGTGACGCGTGGCGACGTGAAACTGCTGGCCACCGACAACCTGCGCCTGCAATACGGCGACCGACTCGTCGTCGTGGGCGAGCCGAAGGCCCTCGACAACGTCGAAAGTTTCCTCGGCAATGCCGTGCAGACGCTCAACGAGCCCAACGTGGCGGCCATTTTCCTCGGCATCATCCTCGGCTTGGCGCTCGGCACCATTCCGCTGTCGCTGCCCGGCATGTCGGCCCCCGTGCGCCTCGGCATCGCCGGCGGCCCCATCATCATGGGCATCATCGTGGGCTCGCTCGGCCCGCGAATGCACTTCATCAGTTACACCACGCGATCCGCCTCGCTCATGCTCCGCCAGTTGGGCCTCTCGCTCTATCTGGCGTGTCTCGGCCTCGACGCCGGACGCGACTTCTTCCAGACCGTGATGCGCCCCGAGGGCGTGCTCTGGATTGGCCTCGGCGCCCTGCTCACGATGGTTCCCGTACTGGTTGTGGGGCTGATTGCGCTGCGCACCCGCCGCTACGACTACGGCACCATCTGCGGCATTCTCTGCGGCTCGATGGCCAACCCGATGGCCCTCGGCTATGCCAACGACACCACGAAGGGCGACGCGTCGAGCATTGCCTACGCCTCGGTCTATCCGCTCGGCATGTTCATCCGCGTGCTCATCGCCCAGATGCTCATCGTCTTCTTCGCCACATAGGGCCGGAAAATGTTACAAATTGTTTACAAAGCGAGAGTTTTGCCCCGTTTTTTTGGCAAAGTAAGAAAAAGTTGCTATTTTTGCACAATTAAGCGGAATAATGAACATCAAAAATAAGCAGTATGAAAAAAATGATTTTTAGCGTGGTCTTGACGATTGCCACCATGGCGACGGCCAGTGCCCAAGACTACAATTACCTGACCGTGCAGCAAAGCGACGGCACGAAAACTTCGTTCTACGCATGGGATGCGAACATCACCTTCTCCGAGGGCAATATGGTTGTCACACAAGACGGTTTCACGTCGAAATTCGCCCTGACCAGCCTCACGAAAATGTATTTCGGCTATGACGGCACGCTGGGCATCGACGATGTTTCCGGCCAGAAGAAGACTGCGGTGGAGCAGGACGAGGTCTTCGACCTGCAGGGGCGTCGCGTGGCAGCGCAGATGCGCGTGGCCGACCTGAAAACCCGGTTGCCCAAGGGCGTCTATGTGATTAAAAATGGCGACAAAGCCGTAAAAGTAACCGTCGAATAACCTCAAAAAGTGAAAATTATGGAAAAGAAATACATTTTTGCCATCATTTGGCTCGCAATGGCGGCCGTGCTTCCCCTCGGCGCACAGACCTTAAACGTGAAAACGGGGCAGGTGACCTACGCCCACGCCGCCGTGAATACGGGCGAAATGCTCTTCGCAAACGGCTCTACGCTCACCATCGAGGGCAAAACCTATGCCATCAGCGACATCACGGGCATCGCCCTCAGCGAGGAATCGGTTGCCGACAATACCGTGAAAGTGACTTACAACGGCTCTACGGCCGACGTGCTCGTGGCCGGAAACATCGCCCAATACCTGACGGTGACGGCCAATGGCGGCGCAGTGAGCATCGTTCAGAGCGATGCCTTGCAGCAGGCGGTTTCCTACACGCTCACGGGCTCGTCGTCGAACGGCTCGTTTATGACCAACGGTGCCTATAAAATTGCCGTGAGCCTGAACAACCTCTCGCTCACGAGCGCCAGCGGCCCGGCCATCGACATCCAGAACGGCAAGGCCATCAGTTTGAATGTGGTGGGCACAAACACCATCAGCGACGCTGCCGGAGGCACCCACACCGCCGCGTTCTACATCAACGGCCACCCGACCATGACGGGCTCGGGCTCGATGACGATTTCCGGCCTGACGAAACACGCCCTGTCCGTTGACGAGCACTTCATCTTGACGAGCGGCACGATTAACGTGGCGCAGGCCGTCGGCGACGGCATCCACGTGGACGAGCGCTTCGAAATGAATGGCGGCACGGTGAACGTGACGGCCTCGGGCGACGGCCTCGACGTGGGCTTCCGTGGCGTGAATAAAGGCACGAAAGACTCTTACGCGAAAAACGGATTCATGGAACTCAACGGCGGCACACTCACCGTTTCCACTTCGGGCACGGCCACCGAGGCCCTGAAAGCCGACAGCACGATTATCATTGCCGGAGCCACCGTCACGGCATCGACCTCGGGCAACGGCACCTACGACAGCACAAGCAACGACACGTCGGGCTCCTCGGCAGTGAAAGCGGGCGGCGCGTTCCAGATGACGAAAGGCACGCTGACCGCCACCAGCACCGGCTCGGGCGGCAAGGGCATCAATGCCACCGACGACGTGGCGATTTCGGGCGGAAAGGTCTATGTCACCACCACCGGCCCGCTTTACAAATACGACGACCTCGACTCTAAGCCGCAAGGCATCAAGAGCGACGCCAACATCGTTATCAGCGGAGGCGATGTGTACGTCTGCGCCGGCAAAGACGACGCCAAGGCCACGGCCTTCAAGCCCGGAACCAACGGCGTGTTCCTCATCAACGGCGGCAACGTCATGGGCGTGGGCCAGAAGAAGACAACCGTAGGCAGCGCCTCCACGCAGGCATCGAAGCAATACACCAGTGTGAAAGTGACGAGCGGACAGACGCTCACTTACGATGACTTGAGTTACACCGTTCCCTCGGGCTACAGTTGCACGTCGGCCTTTGTCGTGGTTTCGAAGCAGCCCGTCACGGAATTTTCAGGTGCGAAGCCCATGAATCAATAAAACTCAATTAAAAATTTGGTTTTACGCCTATAAAATTGTAACTTTGCACGGAAATTCTATTACGACTAAAACATAATTGACTAAAAACCACTATGGAAACCATTAAAAGTTTCGAAAACATGCTGAATCACCTCGTGGAGCGAGGCGAACGCAAACGTGTGGCCATCGTATGGGCTGCCGACCACAACTCACAGGTTTCGGTGCAGCGGGCACTGGAAGCCGGCTTCATCGACGCCATTTTCGTGGGTTGCCAGAAAGAAGTGGAACAGAACGAAGACGTGATGCGCTATGCCGACCACGTCTTCTTTGCCGAGGCCGAGAATGCCGACGACGCCGCCCGACGGGCCGTGCAGATGGTACACGAGGGCAAGGTAGATGTGCTCATGAAGGGCCTCATCAACACCGACAATCTGTTGCACGTGGTGCTGAACAAGGAAACGGGCATTCTGCCGCGCGGCCGCGTGCTCACGCACATCACGGCGGCGATGATGCCGGGCTACGACAAACTGCTGTTTTTCACCGACTCGGCCGTCATTCCCTATCCGTCGCACGAGCAGCGCATCGAGCAGGTGCGCTACGTGACCGACCTGTGCCACAAAATGGGCATCGCCGAGCCGCGAATCGCCCTGAACCACTGCACCGAGAAGCCCAACGAGAAGTATTTCCCGTTCACGCTGGGCTATCGCGACATCATTGAAATGGGCAAGCAGGGCGAGTTCGGACCCTGCATCATCGACGGCCCGCTCGACCTGAAGACCAGCATCTCGCCCGAGAGCCTCCGCATCAAGGGCATCGACTCGCCCATCGGCGGACAGGCCGACGCGGTGGTCTTCCCCGACATCGAGGCCGGAAACGTCTTCTACAAGGCCGTGACCTTCTTCCACGGCGAAACCGCCGGAATGCTCGTCGGCCCCACGGTGCCCGTCGTGCTGCCCTCGCGCGCCGACTCGAAGGCCTGCAAGTTCAACTCGCTGGCACTGGCCTCGATGATGAGCAACACCTGATTTTTCCAAACCTTAACAACCTAAAACAACAGAAATAACCTGAAAACTATGCGAATTCTTGCAATCAACCCTGGATCTACATCCACAAAAATCGCCGTTTACGACGACGAAAACCCCATTCTCTTGCGCACCATCCGCCACAGTGCCGAAGAACTGGCCAAATTCGAAGACGTCATCTATGAATTCCCCTTCCGCAAGCAGTTGGTCATCGATGAACTGGAGAAGTCGGACATCCCCGTCAAGTTCGACGCCGTCATCGGGCGCGGCGGACTGGTGAAGCCCATTGCCGGCGGCACCTACGAGATTAACCAGACCATGCTCGACGACACCCACAGCGGCATCGCCATGCACAACCACGCCTGCAACCTCGGCTGCCTCATCGCCTACGACATCGCAAGGGAAATCCCCAACTGCCGCTCGTTCATCGCCGACCCCGGCGTGGTCGATGAACTCAACGACTACGCCCGCATTTCGGGCTCGCCGCTCATGAACCGCATCTGCATCTGGCACGCCCTGAACCAGCGCGCCATCGCCAAGCGCATCGCCAAGGAAATCGGCCGTCGCTACGACGAAATGAACCTCATCATCTGCCACCTCGGCGGCGGAATCTCCATCGCAGCCCACGACCACGGTCGCGCCGTGGATGCCAACAACGCCCTCGACGGCGAAGGCCCGTTCTCGCCCGAGCGCGCGGGAAGCCTGCCTGCCGCCGACCTGATTCGCCTCTGCTTCTCGGGCAAATACACCGAGCAGCAACTCCTCAAGCGCGTGGCCGGACAGGCTGGCGTGACGGCCCACCTCGGCTGCAACGACATGCGCGAAGTGGAGCAGCGCGTCATGGACGGCGACGAGCACGCCAAACTCATCGTCGATGCCATGATTTACCACACGGCGAAGAACATCGTGGCCGAAGGCGCCGTGCTCTGCGGCAAGGTCGATGCCATCCTGCTCACCGGCGGACTGGCTCGCTCGGAGTACATCATCAATGGACTGCGCGAGCGCATCGGCTTCCTCGCCCCCATCCACTGCTATCCCGGCGAAGACGAAATGCAGGCCCTCGCCATGAACGCCCTCGAAGTGCTCACGGGAAGGCAGGAAGTGAAAATTTATGCATAAAAGCGCTTGAATTCAAATTGATAATGCAACAAATGTGTCAAAGAAGTAAGTGAGCAAGGAGCATGAAAAAAGGGACAAAAGTTCCACAAGATCTTTCGT
>JAFUVC010000167.1 GCA_017483785.1 Prevotella sp. | reverse complement strand
CTGAATGACGAGGTTTTCGATGTCGTCTTCCTCGATATTCGGCCTCAGCAGCAGGTCGCCGCCGGCAAACTCATCCTTCATGCGCAGCGCGTCCACCACCGTCACGATGGCATCGACCACCGGCTCGCCGTCATAGACGTATTCGAGGCCCATCGTGGGCATTGAACAGATGGTCTGGGCGATGGGCGCAGGCTCGCAGATGCCGCTCGCCTCGATGACGATGTAGTCGAAGCGGCGCTGGCGCGTGATGTCGCGCAACTGCTCCACGAGGTCCATCTTCAGCGTGCAGCAGATGCAACCGTTTTGCAGTGCCACCAGACTCTCGTCTTTCTGGCCCACGACACCGCCTTTCTCAATCAAGTCGGCGTCGATGTTCACCTCGCCGATGTCGTTCACGATGACGGCAAACTTAATACCACTCTTGTTGGCCAGAATGCGGTTCAGCAACGTGGTTTTTCCGCTGCCCAAGTAACCCGTGAGCAGCAAAACGGGGATTTTCTGTATGTCCATCTTTTTATTTGACAATTTTACGATTTTACAATTTGACTATTTTTGGATTGCAAAGTTACGAAATAAGTGAGAGAAATGCAAAAAGAAAATTCGTTTTCTTTTTCATTTCCGAACGAAAAGTAAGTTCGGCGTAGCCAAAGTTACGAAATAAACGAACAACGCACAAAAAATGCACGGAAAAAGTTTGCAAAATCAGGATTTTCCTCGTATCTTTGCAAATTGAATAGAAAATCATTATAAAGCAAATATTATGGCTACATTGGTATTACAAGTGCCCGACGAAAGCCTCGTTTCCAAAGTGAAGCAGGCTTGCAAAATGCTGATGGGCGTAGCATCGGTGAAGGTGCAGAAGGAGTCCAAGCCCAAGGAGTATGACATCACCAAGACTGCAGGCTTCCGCGAAGCGATGGACGACATTAAGCATGGCAGAGTGTATCACGCCGAAAGCGTAGATGACATGTTTAAACAGATTTTAGGCTATGTACCAAATTGATTATTCCAACCGTTTCAACAAAGACTTGAAACGCTGTATGAAGCGTGGCTTGAACATCAAATTGATTAAAGATGCTATCGATTTGCTTGCAGCCAACGGCAGATTGCCTCAGCAATATCGTCCCCACAAGTTGCGAGGCGATATGTGTTCCTGCAAACCGGCACCCATTCCGACTTATTTTGACTTATCTGGAAAATAAGCCACAAAACATCAATAACACTTATAATCAAAACTATGATGAAGAAAAAACTGTTTACGCTATTGTTTGCCCTCGTGGCCACGATAACGGTGCAGGCGCAAGAAGACACAATTGACGGACACGAATATGTTGACCTCGGCCTGCCTTCGGGCACGCTCTGGGCGAGTTGCAACGTTGGCGCGACGAAGCCCGAGGAATATGGCGACTATTTCGCTTGGGGTGAGACCAAAGGCTACTCCAGCGACACCAGCGACGGGCATTCGTTCGACTGGGCGAACTACAAGTGGTGCAATGGCTCTTACAACAGTTTGACAAAATACAACTACAGCAGCGGTAACGGCACTATTGACAACAAGATGGAACTCGACTTGGAAGACGATGCCGCCTACGGGAACTGGGGCAGCAACTGGCGTATGCCGAGCCGTGAGCAGCAGGATGAGTTGCGTCAACAATGCAATTGGACTTGGACGACGCTTAACGGTGTGAACGGCTACAGGGTAACGAGCAAAACCAACGGCAATTCCATTTTCCTCCCCGCCGCGGGCTGGCGCTACGGCACGTCGCCCGACTACGCAGGTTCGTACGGCAGCTATTGGTCGCGTTCGCTCGACACGTACAGCCCGGACTACGCCTACTACCTGTACTTCTACTCGCTCTCCGTGGACTGGGCCAACAACACCCGCGACGACGGCCGAAGCGTCCGCCCCGTAGTTGCCGAGGACGCCATAACTGATGGAATTGGGGTCGTGAGCCGTGAAACAATCACCATAACCGTGAGGACTGGCATTCGCTCGACGGCAAGAAGTTGAACGGCGAGCCGACGAAGAAGGGCGTGTATATCAGGAATGGGCGGAAGGTTGTGAAGTAATATCGAGGAAGGAGGAACGAGAAACGAAAGTCTATTGTCTGAACTCCTGCAACTTCTGAACTCCAAAAGAAAAAATGTGAATCTTTTGCAAAGGTTCGCATTTTTTTTGATGCCCTCGGCATCGGATTGGGGTAGCCGGTGATCTAAAAAAACTCTTGTGGCTTGATGCTCAGGAACTGCTCGAAGGGAATGCCGTCGGTGCCGACAATTAGGGTTTGTTGCGGATGATATTGCTCGTGGAAAATCGAGAGCCCTTCGTTGGTGCTGTCGGTGCCGCTTTTCACCTCGATGGCGATGATTTTCCCTTTCCTCTCTATCACGAAATCGACTTCCCTGCTGTTTTCATTCCAATAGTACAGATTGATTTGCCTCTCAAACGCTGCATTGAGCAAGTGGGCTCCGACGCAACTTTCAGCGAATCGTCCCCAGAGTTTATGGTTGCAACGCGTTTCCTCGAATGTCGTGGGCGACTGTACGGCCAGAAGCGCGTTGTTATAGACTTGCAGCTTGGGTTTCGAGGTACGTTGCCGTATGATGCTGCCGCAATATTTGCTGAGCCCACCCAACAATCCTGCGGTAGAGAGCAATTTCAAGTAATTGGCCAGCGTCGCCAGGTTTCCTTTCTCGTTGAGTTCGCCCTGCATTTTGTTAAGTGACAGAATCTGAGCCGAATAGCTGCATCCGATTTCAAAAAGCCTGCGCAGCAGTTCGGGCTTGTCGATGCGCGTCATCATCAGAATGTCTTTCATAATGCTTGTTTCGACGAGTGATGCGCTGACGTATTTACTCCACCGTTCTTGGTCGTCGATGAGCCGTGCCGCTCCGGGATAGCCGCCAAAATAGATGAATTGGTCGAGCGTCCATCCAAAGGCCTCTCTCATTTCGTCGAAGCTCCAATGGGGAATCGGGATGAGTTCAAATCGCCCGGCCAGCGATTCGGTGAGTCCTTTTTGGATGAGCAGCGACGACGAACCAAGCAAAACCACCTTGATGTTGCGTTTGTTGGCCGTATCGGCATCCCATTCCTTCTTGACGGTTTCGCTCCAGTTTTCGATTTTTTGGATTTCATCGATGATGAGCAAAACTTCCTGTTTTTCTGATGCCAACAAGTCGGCTCTGGCACGTCCCCACAGGGCACTGAGCCAAACGCTGCCTTTGTCGCTGACATCATCGCCCGAGGCAAGCGTCACACGGGTATCAAGTTGCTCTATCAGTTGGCTGATGATAGTCGTTTTACCCACTTGCCGAGGTCCGAAAAGCACTTGAATAAAGTTTCTCGGTTCTTCAATTCGACTTCTAAGTATCTGTAAATGAGTACGTTGGAACATTCTTAAAATTTTTATGAGGTATATCTAATAATTTTATGAGGCAAAGGTAATAAAATTTTTAGAAATACGAAAATTTTCATAGATTTTTTTGTTTGAATACTATTTCTCATCATACCGCTTGATGAGGCTATACGCATCGTAAAGTCCGAGTTCGCCGGCCTTGCTGAGGTTTTTGATGCCTTCGGCCTTGTCGCCTGCGAAAATATGGGTGAGGCCGAGGTTGAAATAGGCTTCGGCGAGGTTCGGATTGAGGGCGAGGGCCTGCTCGAAGCCGTCGATGGCGGCGGCGTAGTCTTTCTGGAGGGCCTTGAGCGTGGCACGGTTGTAGAGCAGCAGGGCGTTGTGGTTGTCGAGGACGATGGCGCGGGCCAAATCGTCGTCGATGCGGCGCAGACTGAGGCTTTGACCGAATTTCACGTCGGTGTTCTGCACGCTGCCGTAGTCGGACAGTTCGTGGAGGCAGAACGCGCGCTGCCAGTGGGCCAGAACCGACGTGGAGTCGATGGCGAGATAGTCGTCGAGGTCGTTGACGGCCTCGGCGAAATTGTGGGTGGTGGCGTGGGCGACGGCACGCTGCATGAGCAGGCCGAGGGCCGTGGAAACGTCGCGCGAGGCGCTGATGGCACTGCCGAGCGAGTCGATGAGGGCGAAAATCGAGCGACTTTCACTCTCGTTGAGCGCATTGTGCTTGCAAACCACGAAAATGGGGTGCAACGGCTTGTTTTCGTGGATGAACTGCTCGAGCGAGTGGTCGATGACGCGATAATTGTTCAGGCCGCTGCGATGGGGCATCAGCGAGAGCGAGAACATGGGCAGCAGTTCGGTCTCCACGTCGCGATTCTGCACCGAGCCGCGATAGTCGTTTTTATATTCGGGCGTGGTCACCTCGTCGTCGATGACCACCCACTGGTCGTATTTCTCTACATCGATGTCGCTGAGTTTTCGCATTTCGCGCAGTTTGTTCTTGCTCCACCGCTGCTGAATGCCCAGATGCTTGTCGAGTTGGGCTTTCGTCACGCGAAATTCGTCGAGTTCGGCCTTGCCGTTCATGCCCAACTTGCGGTAGCACTGGGCGCGCGCCAGCAGTCCGGCCCAGAAATTGGGAAACGTCTCGATGACGCGCGAATAGTCGGCGATGGCGGCGCGATAGTTGCCCGTGCGGTCGAGCAGCAGGGCGCGGTTGTAGAGGGCCTGCAGGTTGTTGGGCTCGTGGCGGAGCACGAAATTGAAGTCTTCGATGGCACGGTTGTCGTCGCCGAGTTGCTGGCGCAGCAGTCCGCGATTGTAGTGCGAGAGGAAATTGTTGGGGTCCATGTCGATGGCCATGTCGTAGTCGTCCATGGCCTGTCGCAGGCGGTTCAGGTTCACGCGCACCATGGCGCGATACATGTAGTTGTTGACGACGCGCGGCTGATAGTGGATGGCCTTCGTGAAAGCCGAGTCGGCCACTGTCCAGTTCTTGCGCTGCATGTTCAGTCGGGCCAGAATCGACCATGAATTGCCGTCGTAGGGATTGCGCTCGAGCGTGCGGTCAAGCCATTGCGAGGCCGTCGTCGTGTCGTTTTCGTTCAGGTAGAGTTCCGTCTGCAGGGCGTAGGCCAAGTTCATGTCGGGCCAGCGGCTCACGATGTATTCCAAATCGGCGTGCGCCTGCTCGTTTTCCTTCATGAAATAGCGGCAATACGAGCGGTTGAACCAGTAGCCGCGCTCGTCGGGACTGAATTTCAGCGCCTGTTCGTAGTCGGCGACGGCATCGGCGTATTTTTTCTGGCGAATGCGGCTCTCGGCCCTTGCTGCAAAGATTTCGTGGACGTAGGGATTCAGTTCGAGCGCCTTGTCGAAATCGCTTTCCGCGCCGACGTAATCGTCGAGTTGCAACTTGCAGATTCCGCGATAATACCACGGTTCGTAGAGATAGGGCTTCACCGACAGAACGTTGTTGAAATGCTGGATGGCCACCACGAAATCGTGGTTGCTCAGGGCGATTCGGCCCGAAATAATGAGTCGGTCGGTGTTGTATTGCGCGAGGGAGAGGAGAGCGACGTGAAAAGTAAAAAGAAGCGACACAAACCTGAGCCGCCACACTTTTTTCTCACGATTTCTCCGAAAATTCCCGTCCATCGCTCCACACTTCACTTTTTCACCGCCTTCGTGCGATATTTGCATTGGTATCGGCCTTGCGTCAGCGCCTTCAGCTTGTTTTTGATGAGCTGCTTGCGAAGCGGCGAGATGCGGTCGATGAACATTTTGGCGTCGAGATGGTCGAATTCGTGCTGCATCACTCGCGCCAGATAGCCTTCAATCCACTCGTCGTGGGGCTGGAACTGCTCGTCCATGTACTGCACGCGGATGCGCGTGTAGCGCGTCACGCTCTCGTGCAGTCCGGGCAGCGACAGACAGCCCTCTTCCATCGTCTCGGTGGGCGAGGTCTCGTCGATTTCCACGATGTGCGGATTGATATAGGCCCGCCGGAAATCCTTGTATTCGGGCAGGTCTTCGCTCAGCACGTCGAGGTCGATGACCGACAGGCGGATGTTCTTGCCGATTTGCGGTGCCGCCAAACCGACGCCCTCCGAGGCCGTCAGCGTCTCGAACATATCGGCAATCAACTTCTGCAAATCGGGGTAGTCGGGGCCGATATCGACCGACTCCTTCCGCAACACGGGCTGCCCATATATATAAATAGGTAGAATCATTTGTAATTTACAATTTACGATTTACAATTTACAATTTTGTGCGACACTACTCGCTCTTCGCGAATCGTTTCCTCGACTCCAGATAATCCTGCAACAGAATCGTGGCACTGATTTCATCGACAAGGGCCTTGTCCTGACGGGCTTTCCGCTTCAGTCCGGCGTCGAGCATGGCCCGATGGGCCAGCACCGAGGTGAATCGCTCGTCGTAGAACTCGACGGGCACCTGCTGATGGTTGCGCCAGCGGTTCACGAACTGCACGACGCGCGCCATATTCTCGCTGGGCTGCCCGTTGGGCTGCCGGGGCTCGCCTACGACGATGCGCTCCACGGGCTCGCGGGCGATGTAGTTCACAAGAAAGTCGTAGAGTTCAGATGTAGAAACAGTCGCCAACCCGCCAGCAATAATCTGTAGCGGATCGGTGACTGCTATTCCTGTACGTTTCTTGCCGTAGTCGATGGAGAGGATTCTCACACCTTATTTATTGTAGAGCAACCAAGCGTCGGGATACTTCGAGCGGAAGGCGTCGCGCGAGCGGGCAGCGTCAACCTTGTCGTTGAACGTTGCTGCGATGACGCGGAACATGCCGCGCTCGTTGTTCTTCACAATCTGAGCATCGTAGCCGGCGGCCTTCAGCGTGTTCTGCAAGCCCTGTGCATTGGCCTGAACAGAGAAAGAACCCACGACCACGCTGAAATTCTTCAGACCCGAGCCGTTCACGAGCGTCACGCTCTCCTGACGGTAGGTGACGTTGTCATAGTTGTCAACTGTCGGCTGCGGCGTGGCGGGCGTCAGCGGGGTCACGACGGGAGTCTCAGCATTCTGCACGTTGTTGGAAGCCAGATTGGCCTCTGCCTCGGCGGCCTGAGCCTTGTCGTAAGCCTTGCGATAGGCACTTTCCTTAGAACCACAACTTGCCAGTGTCAAAACTGCGCACAAACCTGCGCTCAAAATCAATGATTTTTTCATAATTTTTTCGGTGTTATTAATCGATTAAACTTGTTTGTCTGATTTGACAGGGCGAAATTACAAAATATCTGCCGAAAAACCTGCAAATCTTCGCATAAAGTTTGTTAAATCACGAAAATCGAGCCTTTTTAACAAAAAAACACACACTTTTTTCGCGTTTTTCGCAAATCTTTTACTACATTTGCGAAGTCATTCTGACAACTGCCGTTTTTCGACGGCTGCAAATCATCATTGTAAAATCAATTTAAACAGACAGAAAAATGAAAACAGTTGGTTATTTTGGCGCATTCCTCGGCGGTGCTATCGCCGGCGCTGCACTCGGCCTGCTCATGGCCCCCGAAAAAGGTACTGAAACCCGCAACCGCATCACCGATGCCGTGGAAGATTTCTGCAAGAAGCATAACATCAAACTCAGCCGCAAGGAAGTTGACGACCTCGTCGATGACATCAAGGAGGCTGCTACTGACGTAGTTGAGTAAGTTGGTCTAATCCGTAATTCGCAGGCGAAATTGTTTTCCTCCGACCGAAATATCGAGACCATCGGCCAACTGGCCGAGGCCGTGAAGCACTATGTCGGGCTTCAGCATGAATACCTGAAACTCGACATCATTGAGAAAGTCGTGCGGCTCATCACCGTCATCACGCTGACGGCGGTGCTGGCGTTGCTCGTCATCCTCTTCCTGATTTACTGCTCGTTTGCGGTGGCCTATGCGCTGTCGCCCGTCGTGGGCACGGCCGTGGCCTTCAGCATCGTGGCGGTTTTCTATCTGGTCATCCTGCTGCTCGTAGTTCTTTTCCGGCAGAAATGGATTGAGCGCCCCGTGGTGAAGTTTTTGGCAAGTTTGTTAATGGAAAAATAAGATGAAAGCAAACACGACAGGCACATCTGCGGGCAATGTCTATCGGTCGCTCGACGAAATCCGCGACCGCAAAGACCAGTTGCTTGACCAAATTCGCAAGGACGACCGGCAAATCAAGACGCTCTGGGGCCAACTCTTTGCGAAGCCCGAGCCGCTGTCGGCACTGTCGCCCTCGAAGCGCATCAGTTCGCTGATGACCACGGGAGCAGGCGTGTTCGACGGCATCCTGCTCGGCTGGAAACTCTATCGGAAGTTCAAGAAGAAGAAAAAATAAACGCAACGAAACGGCATTTAAAAAAGGATGCGGCCACTTTCTCGTGGCCGCATCCTTTTGTTTTCTAAGACCTACGCGTTATTTCCTGACAACGATTTTCCGGCCGTCGGAAATGTAAACGCCTTTCGGAAGCGAAGACGCCGCCATGCGATTTCCCTGCAGGTTGTAGATGACATTCCTGCGCGAATCGGTGTAGCCGACGGTCTCGATGCCGGAAGTGGTGTAAGGCACCAGAACCCAGCAATACTGCGGAGAGGTCGATGTGGCATCGGCTTCGCCTTCTTTCACGCCATACCAGCAGTTGTTGTAACTCTGGCTGTCGTCAACGTTGGTGCTTCTGATGGCAAAAAGGTTCACCACCTTATTTAAATAAATCGGGTGAAGCGTCGTGGTGTTCACGGCCGTGGTTCTCATGAAGCGGTTTTTGATGCCGGTTCCATATTCCTTGTTTTGCAGGTAATAGACCTTTCCCTCTTTCTCCCAAGCCTTGCTGGAGCCGTAGGTCAGATAGTCGGCGGCCTGATAGCCGGTGACCTGCCAGACGGTTCCCGTCTGCTCGAAGTCGGTGGTCATGACCATATCGCCCATTTTCGTCGAGGCCTGCTTCAGATAGAGCGTCCCGGTGTCGCCGGGAACCGACAGCAGATAGTCGCCGTCGGAAATCGTGTTGCAGCGGGCCGGCATGTTTTCCGTGTCGATACGAAAGGAGTATTTCGCGCCGACTTCGGTCGGGAAACGGACTTCATTCTCGGAAACGACTTCAAAGTCAACTTTGTTGCCGTTGGCGTCGGTCAGGGCGAAGTTATAGGCAATTTGCGGATATTTCACGACGGCCACTTTTCCGGCGTAGGAAACGATGTTGAAACTCTCTGCCTTGCCGTCTTTCCATGTGATATCGACCTCGAATTTGTCCACGGCGCGCAGCCCCTTCACTTCACCGTTTTTCCATACCGAAGGCAGTGCGGGAAGAATCATCAGTTTGCCCGTGTGGCTTTGCAGGAGCATTTCGGCCATACCTGCGCAGGCTCCGAAGTTTCCGTCAATCTGGAATGGCGGATGCGCGTCCCAGAGGTTTTCGTAGATGCCGCCGCCCTGTCCGTTGCCAGTCTGCCAAGTCAGGTTCAGCGCGTTGGTGATAATCGTGTGGCAGCCCTCGGCGTTGCCGATGCGGGCATTCAGGTTGATTTTCCAGCCCATCGACCAGCCCGTGCTGCCGTAGCCGCGCGTCAGGATAGACTGCTTGGCAGCGGCGTAGATGACGGGGTCGATGTCTTCGGCAATCTGGTTGCCCGGATAGACGCCCATCAGGTGCGACATATGGCGATGGCCTCTATAATCCTGACCGGCCTGCGACGTGTATTTCCACTCGCGAAGCAGCGTCTGTCCTTCCACCACTTCGGTGGCCGTGCCCTTGTCGAGTTTGGCGAACTTATTTCTGAGGTTGGTCAGGAAGGAATTCACGTTTGTGGGCACGCCGGCGATGTTGCTCTCCTGCAAGGCTTCCCACGCCAGCAGCGTGCTGTTGAACAAGTCCCAGACGAGTTGCTGCGAGTGGGCGGTGGCGTTCTCGGAAGGACCGTGCTCGGGCGACCACTCGTTCGGACATTCGTAGGTGCCGTCTTTAGCCAGAACCAGACGTTCGAGCCAGTATTCGCAGCACGATTTCATGGCGGGCCACGCCTTCTTGAGCAGGAATTCCGTGTCGAGCGTGTAGCGGTAGTGCTGCCACAGGTGCATACAGTACCACGCGTTGGCAATCGTGTAGTTCTGGGCAAAGTTCGAGCCTGCGCCGTAGATGTTGTTTTCGGTCGTCAGCGTCCAGCCCTTCGTCTGTCCGGCGATGTTTATCGCATTTCTGCGCCACTGCGGACGCTCACAGGCTTCGCGGTAGATGTAATCCGTGTAGCAGTCGTGGAGTTCGCTCAGGTTGGTCACCTCGGCGGGCCAGTAGTTCATCTGCACGTTGATGTTGGAGTGGATGTCGCTGTTCCATGCCGGCGAGTTGCTGTTGTTCCAGATGCCTTGCAGGTTGGCCGGAAGCGTCACGCCGCGACTGCTCGAAATCAGCAGGTAGCGGCCGTAGGCAAAGTAGATTTCCTCGAGCAGGAGGTTGTTGGCCGGACGGCTCTTGAACGCCTGGATGAGATTGGGGGTCGTCTGCGTGTTCGAGGCATCGGTCAGGGTCAGTTGGCAGCGGTCGAAGAGCGACTTGTAGTCGGTCTGGTGGGCGGCAGCAACGGCCTCGTAGCCTTTCGTGGCGGCTGCTTTCACGCAATTTTCCACTTTTGCGGGCAACAGGGCCTCGTCGTAGATATAATCGTCGTTGCTGGGGTCGAAATTCGTCATTCCGCGCAGGAAAACGGTCATCTCGTCGGCTTCTGCCACGGTGATGCCCTCAGCCGAGGCCGAAACGCTTCCGCCCTTTGTCACCACGCAAATTTGACAGTAGTAACTTTCAGGTTTCACCGTGCCAATCGAACTTGTTCGCGCAACGGTGCCGCTGAATGTGCCGATGCCCGTCGTTCCGTCCATCTGATAAGAAGGCGTCACGCCATTGGGGTTGTAGAGAATCAGCGAAGTGCTGATTTTTCCGCTTTGCGAGGCCTTGTAGCGGATGGCAATCACGTCGTCGGGATAGGAGGCGATGTATTCGCGCTCATACTGCACGCCGCCCGACGTGTAGGCCACGCCGGCCTTGGCTTCGTCAAGGTCGAGCCAGCGGCGGTAGTTCGTGGCGGCTGCGGCATTGGTCGTCGTGATGTAGAGATGGCCGAAATTCAGGTACGAGCCGTAGGAACCATTGCCCACGATGCCGTTCAGATGGCCGCGCCAGAGGGTCTTGTCGTTGAACTGCACGTCGTCGCGCTTCACACCGCCGAGCAGCGTTCCGCCGAACTGACCGTTGCCGATGGGCAGCGCCGAGGTCATCCAGACGGTTCCGGGCTGCGTGTACCACAGCGTGTGCTTGTTCTCGGGCTTCCATGTGGTGGTGCCCGAAATGCTGACTTCGGCCACGTTGTCGGGCTTCACGTCGGAAAATTTCATGTCGGCCTCAGCCACGAACTGAAGCGGATTGTTCACGTCGCCTTTGTCCCAGCAGCCCAACTCTTTTCCTGCGCCGGCACCACCCCACTGGTTCATGTAGGCTCTCGCCACGCCGAGTTGATCGACAAAGATTTCGTAGCCCTCGAACTCGCCATTCGTCGTCGTCACGATTTTGAAGGCGTTGTAGCCCGTCGTCGGATTGGCCGCCGTCATGAAGCGGTCGGTGCCGTAATACATCACGAGACCGCCTTTCGAGGTCAGTTTATAGCGGCTGCCCTCGGCGGTCACCTTCCAGAGTTGCGTCTGCTTCTTGGTTGCGACAGCCATGGCGGTTTGCAGTTTTGCGCCCTCGCCTTGCGCCGTCAGCACGGCACCTTCGCGCTGCATCTGAATGAAATACCAATGTTCTTCTGTGGCGGTGCTCACTTTCGGGAACACCACGGCTGCCAAACCTGTCATTGCGGTCAGCAGGCAAAGCATTGTCGTAAGAATTTTTTTCATTATGGTCTGTGTTTGATTGATGTTATTCCCTTTGGCGTGCAAAGTTACGAAAAAAATCCGAGGAAATCAAAAAAATGCCGACAAATCAGACTTCGAAGATTCAACTCCAAAATGCAACTACGTCTGCAAAGGTATGAAAAAAGTCTGAACCGGAGCCTTGAATCCGAGTTTTTTTCTTGGTCTTGCATTGATTTTATACTGTATTTGTTTAATTTGCTCTTCTGTATAGTTG
>JAFUVC010000166.1 GCA_017483785.1 Prevotella sp. | reverse complement strand
GGCGCACGAGGTCTTTGAGTTCAGTCAGTGGAGTTTCGTTGCTGCCGTCGTCAACGAGGATGATTTCGCGCTCTTTTTCGTCGAGATGGAGCGCGAGGATGCTGTCGAGACACGCGCGAAGCATCTCGGCAGGCAGGTTGTACGTCGTGACGATGAAGGTCACTAACGGCTTTTCCTGTAAAACTTGTGTATGAGCGTGTTGATTTTGCATAGGTTTTTAAGTCCGAGGAGTTTCATCAGCCTGATTTTCAGGGGGATTTTCTCGCCGTCTTGTCGCTGGCAGACGCTTTCGGGCAGGGGAAGTTTTGGCGTTTCGCCCGTGGCTTCGTAAACGTCGAGCGCAATGTTGAGGATGTGGCCGTAATAGGCATAATTCACGGGCTTCAGGAACGAATCGCCGTTGAGAATGTTGAGATGGGCCGTCAGCAGGTTGTTGAGCGCCTCGCCGTCGGCCGTTGCGGTGATTCCCTTCGTGTTGTAGCAGTAATAATAGTAGCCTTCGCCGGTGGTGGCCACGGTCTGGCATCGCTCCAGCAGTTGCGGCAGCGTGTAGATGTCTTCAAACTTCTTTCCGACGGGGAATCCGAGTCCGCTGAAGAGTTTCCGGCTGTAGATTTTGTTGCACGCATAGGCGTGTTTGTAGGCCTCGCACTTGTACCAATATTCGCGCATGTCGGTATATTCGCGGTTGTCGAGCCGCAGGGGATTCATGTGCTTTGGCCGTCCGAAATGCTCATAGACGGAGTATTCCAGGATGTCGTAGTCGTGGTGGATGGCGAGCAGGTCCATGAGTGGCTTCAGCGTGTCGGTGCCGATGTAGTCGTCGCTGTCGATGAAGGTGATGTATTCGCCTTTGCACTTCTTGATTCCGGCGTTTCGGGCGGCGCTCAGGCCGCTGTTTTTCTGGTGAATGACCTGTATGCGCTTGTCTTGGCGCATCAGTTGGTCGCAGATTTCTCCGCTTTTGTCGGTCGAGCCGTCATCGACGAGAATGACCTGATAGTCGCGGAATTTCTGGTTGAGCACGCTTTGCACGCATCTTTCCAATGTCTGCTCAACGTTGTAAACGGGTATGACGATTGATAATTTCATATTTTTGCAAAATTACGAAAAAAAGTGGTTTCAAACTTTTTTATCGTATGTTTTTTTTGTTTTTTTATAATATTGTGGGCTTTTGCGCGTTATCAATGAGACAGCGACTTATGGAAGAAAAGAACAGCAGATACGGTCAAATCATCAAATATGCAGGTCTGTTCGGTGGCGTACAGGGGTTGAACATCCTTGTCGGCATCGTGCGGAATAAAATCGTCACGGTTCTACTCGGGCCCGACGGTGTGGGCTTGACGGCCTTGTTCAATTCTACGATTAAGTTTGTGGGCGACTCCACGAATCTCGGCCTCTCGATGAGTGCTGTGAAGGAGATTTCGGAGGCCTACGAGCAGCAAAACGACGAGAAACTGAGCCACTCGGTGATGCTGATTCGCTCGTGGAGTTTCCTGACGGCGCTGCTCGGCATGTTGGTCTGTATGGTGCTAAGTCCGCTGCTGAACCGGTGGACTTTCCAGTGGGGCGACCACACGCTCCATTTCGTGCTGCTTTCGCCCGTGGTGGCCCTTCTCAGCATCACGGCAGGCGAGACGGCCGTGCTAAAAGGCACCCGAAAACTGCGTCAACTGGCCACGGTTTCGGTCTATTATACGATTCTGGCCTGCCTGATTTCCATTCCCGTGTTCTACATCTGGCGCTCGGCCGCCATTGTGCCGTCGCTGTTCCTGTTTGCGCTCATTCAACTTTTGCTTGTCATCGGCTATTCCTATCGCGCCTATCCGCTGAAAATGAATTTCGGCCGCCAGATTCTGGGCGAGGGCATGGGAATGGTCAGGTTGGGCGTGGCTTTCGTGCTGGCGGGCATTCTCGGCAGTGGGGCAGAACTGATTATCCGCGCCTTCATCAGTTACATCGACTCGCCGGCCGAGGTGGGCCTCTACAGCGCAGGCTACGTCATGACGATGACCTACGCCGGAATGGTCTTCTCGGCGATGGAAACGGAATATTTCCCCCGACTTTCCGCCATCAAGGGCACCGGCCCCCAACTCAACGACATTGTCAACAACCAGATTGAGGTCTGTATGCTGCTGCTTTCGCCGCTTCTCGTGGCTTTCATGACCTTCCTTCCCGTGCTCATCCCGTTGCTGTATAGCGGAAAATTCCTTCCCGTCATCGGCATGATGCAGGTGTTGGTCTTCGCCATGTTTCTGCGGGCCGTGACGCTGCCCATTTCCTATCTTCCGCTGGCGAAGGGCAACTCCGTGTCGTATCTGCTCATGGAGAGTTGCTACGACGTGGCGGTGGTCGTGCTCGTCATTGTCTGCTATCAGTTGAAAGGCTATACGGGAGCCGGAATCGCCATCGTCATCACCATGCTGATTGAACTTTTCGTGCTGTCGGTCTATATGCGCTGGAAATATGGCTATCGCCTGTCGCCGACGGTCGGAAAATACGCGCTGATGCATCTTCCGGTGCTGTTTCTTGCCTATGCCATGACGTTTGTCGAGACGCCGTGGCTCTACTGGACCATCGGCATCGTCCTGACTGTGGTCAGTTCCTATCTTTCACTACGCGTTTTACAGTCGAAAACCCAGTTTTGGGAGACGCTGCGAACCAAATTTCAGAAAAAATGGCGAAAATAACCGTGCTCGTGGCCGTTTACAACGCTGAAAAGTACCTCTCGGCGTGTCTCGACTCGCTGTTGGCGCAGTCGTTGGCGGATTTTCAGGCCATTTGCGTCGATGACGGCTCGATCGACGGCTCTTGGGAGATTTTGCAGCGATATGCCGCGAAAGACGTCCGAATCGAAGTCATTCGCCTTGACGAAAATCGCGGTCAGGCCAAGGCCCGGAACATTGCCTTGAAGCAGGCACGCGGACAATTCACCTGCTTTCTCGACAGCGACGACTTCCTTTCGCCCGACGCCCTGCAACAGGCTGTTTCCACTTTTGAAAACCATCCAGAAACCGATGCCGTTCTGTATCGTGTGGTCTATTGCGACGAGGCCGGAAACGCCGTTTCCGCCTACGAAATGGACGATTTCGGCGTGATGGGCGGCGAAGAAGCCTTCCGCGCCAGCCTGACATGGAAGATTCACGGTGTCTATGCCGTTCGCACGGCTCTCCACCAGCAATTTCCCTACGACGAAACCTCGCTGAACTACAGCGACGACAACACCACGCGCCTGCATTTCCTGAACTCGCGCGAGGTGAGAACCTGCTCCGGCACGTATTTCTACCGTCAGCACGGCGCGTCGGTCACGCATCGCGTCAGCATCCGCCGCTACGACTATCTCCGCGCCAACACGAGCATGAAACAGCAGTTGACGGCGCTGAACGTCGATGACTCGATTCTCGACATCTACGAAAACGTGCGCTGGCTGAACTGCGTGGGACTTTACATGTTCTATTTCGAGCATCGGCGGTCGATGTCTGCCGAGGAAAACCGCTATGGCCTCGCTGAAATCAAAAACGTGTGGGCCGACATAGAACCGAAGCGGCTCGCAGCCCGAAATCGCTGTAAATTCGGCTATATTCCCTTCAAAAATTGCTGGAAACTGTTCCGTTTTCAAGAGGAGGTGTATTTTTTCCTGCGTGGCATAAAAAATCGAATAATTTTTGGAAAAAAATCCAAATTATTTGGTACTTCGCCGACTAATGCGTAACTTTGCAAGGAATTTTATCTTAATCCTCAGTCATGGCTCTTATCATTGTTGCAATTCTGTTGATAGCGTTTCTGCTCATTGGCACAGAGAAGTTTACGAACATGAACAAAGCCGCCGTCGCGATTTTCGCCGGAACGGTGGGGTGGGTGCTGTATATCTGCTATGGCACGGATTTCGTGATGGGCGTGCATCCGAAGGAATATGCCGATTTTCTCGGTGGCGTGGCCCCGACGAGTCTGGCCGTGAAGCAGTATATCGCCCAGAATATCTTCCTGAAATACGTGGGCAGGGCTGCGGAAATCGTCATGTTCCTGCTGGCAACGATGACGATAGTCGAAATTCTGAACAACAACGGCTGTTTCGACTTCATCACGCAACTGCTCAAGACGCGAAAGAGCTGGAAACTGCTATGGATTCTGTCGGGCGTGACGTTTCTGCTGTCGGCCAATCTCGACAACCTCTCCACAACGGTGATGATGCTGGCCGTGATGCGAAAGGTGGTTCAGAGCCACAGGCAGCGCATTCTGTTCGGGTCGGCCATCGTCGTGGCAGCCAACTGCGGCGGAGCCATGACCGTGATTGGCGATCCTGCGGGACTGGTGCTTTGGAACATGGAAAAAGTGACGGCCACGAGTTTTTCGATGACGATGGCACTGCCGTGTCTGGTGGCGTGGATTGTGCCGACGTGGTGGATTGGGCGGATGCTTCCCGACCATTGCGATACGGGCTGGACGGCGATGCCATATCGTGGCGACGACACCCGACTGACCGTCTGGCAGCGCCTGCTGATGCTGTTTGTGGGCATCGGAGGCCTGTGGTTCATCCCGACGTTCCACAACATCACGCAGTTGAGCCCGTTCCTCGGTGCTTTGTGCGTCTTGGCCGTCTTGTGGATTGTCGATGAAGTTTACAACCGACGGCTCGCGTCGTCGGGCGAATTGGCGCGCCGAAAAGTGCCGACAGCGCTGCAATACGAGACGATTCAGATGGTGCTCTACGTGATGGGCCTGATGCTGGCCGTCGGCGTGGTTGAGGAAACGGGTGCCGTGCGCTGGCTGCTGGAAGAATGTCGCGTGTGGAGTTCCAATTTCTGGCTGATGGGCGCAGTGGCGGCCGCAGTGAGCATTGTTCTTGATAATTTTGCCACGGCCATCACGTTCTTCACGCTATCGCCCGAGGTGGAGCAAAACGCGCTCTACTGGAGTTTCATTGCCTTTGCCTCGGCAGTTGGCGGCAACGTGCTCTGCATCAGTTCGATGAGCGGACTGGCACTGCTGAAAATGGAGCGCGTGCCCGTCGGGTGGTATCTCCGAAACGTGGGCGTCATGGCCTTCGTGGGGCTTGTGGCGGGCTTAATCCTGCTGTTTATTTGAAAAATTACTACTAAACCTAAATCAATAATTAACGAATTATGCAAAAAAGAATTGTAGAGTGCGTGCCCAATTTCAGCGAGGGACGCAACATGGGAATCATCAAAGAGATTACCAACGAGATTGAGAGTGTGAAAGGCGTGAAACTGCTCGACGTGGACCCGGGCGACGCAACGAACCGCACTGTGGTGACCTTCGTGGGAGAGCCTGAGGCGGTGCTCGAAGCAGCGTTTCTGGGCGTAAAGAAGGCAGGTCAGCTCATTGATATGCGCCAGCATCACGGTGCGCATCCGCGAATGGGTGCGACCGATGTTTGTCCGCTGATTCCCGTGAGCGGAATTACGCTCGAAGAGTGTGCCGAACTGGCCAGGAAACTGGCGAAGCGAATCGCCGAGGAAGCACAAATACCGTGCTATTGCTACGAGGCTGCGGCATTCAAGCCCGAAAGGCAGAATCTGGCGGTGTGCCGTGCCGGTGAGTACGAGGCCCTGCCCGAAAAGATGTCGAATCCCGAGAAAGCGCCCGATTTCGGTGCCCGTCCGTATGACGAGGGCGTGGCGCGCACGGGCTGCACGGCTGTGGGCGCTCGCGACTTCCTGATTGCCGTGAACTACAACCTGAACACGACTTCGACGCGCCGCGCCAACGCGATTGCCTTCGACGTGCGCGAAAAAGGCCGTCCGCAGCGCGAGGGCGGTTCGCCCGTGGGCAAGCCGATGAAGGACGAAAACGGCAATACAATCATGATTCCCGGCACGCTGAAGGCGACGAAGGCCATCGGCTGGTTCATCGACGAATACGGCATTGCACAGGTGTCGATGAACATCACGAACATCAACGTGACACCGCTCCACGTGGCTTTCGACGAGGTCTGCCGTTGTGCGCAGAATCGCGGAATCCGCGTCACGGGCACCGAAATCGTGGGTCTGATGCCGAAGCGTACGCTCATCGATGCCGGAAAATATTTCCTTGAAAAGCAGAATCGCTCGACGGGAATCCCCGAGGAAGACATCATCAACATCGCCGTGAAGTCGATGGGTCTGGACGACCTCAAACCGTTTAATCCGCGTGAGAAAGTCATCGAATTCTTGCTCGAAGATGCCAACAAATCGGCGAAAAAACTGGTCGATTTGACCGTGAAAGGCTTTGCCGAAGAGACCTCGCGCGAGAGTCCTGCTCCCGGCGGCGGAACGATTTCGGCCTATATGGGTGCGCTCGGTGCGGCGTTGGGCACGATGGTGGCCAACCTGTCGAGCCACAAGGCCGGTTGGGATGCGCGTTGGAACGAGTTCAGCCAGTGGGCCGACAAGGGTCAGGTGCTGATGACGGAACTTTTGCACCTCGTCGATGAGGACACCGAGGCGTTCAACCGCATTATGGAGGCCTTCGGAATGCCGAAGAAGACCGATGAGGAAAAGGCCGCCCGCACGGCTGCGATTCAGGCTGCCACGCTGTATGCGACGCAGATTCCTCTGCAAACGATGAAGGCTTCGTTCAAGGCGTTTGAGATTTGCCGTGCGATGGCCGAGGAGGGCAATCCGAACAGCGTTTCCGACGCTGGCGTGGGTGCTCTGGCGGCTCGCGCAGCGGTGCTCGGTGCCGGCCTGAACGTGAAAATCAATGCCGGAAGCCTTGCCGACAAAGCGACGGCTGAGAAATTGGTTGGTGAAGCGAATGAACTCATTGAAAAGGCAAATGTTCAAGAAAAGGAAATCCTCGAGATTGTAGAGTCGAAATTGTAAAAGTTAGGAGTTATCGGAAGTTATCGGGAGTTATCGGACATTAGTAATCGTCTTTTGTCCTTTTAACTCCAGAGGTCGCAGACCTCTTAACTCCTGCTAACTCCTTCTAACTCCCCCAAAAATAAAAAACAATGTCAAACGAAGAATTTAAAAGAGAAATTCAGCTCGGAATTCCCAACGAATTGCCCGAGCCTAAGCCATACGACACGGAAATCAACCATGCGCCCAAGCGCAAGGAAATTCTTTCTGCCGAAGAAAAGAAATTGGCACTTCGCAATGCGTTGCGCTACTTCCCGAAGTCGCTTCACGCGCAGTTGGCACCCGAATTTGCCGAGGAACTGAAGACCTACGGCCGAATCTATATGTATCGCTATCGCCCGAGTTACGAGATGTACGCCCGTCCCATCGACGAATATCCGGCGAAAAGTCGGCAGGCGGCGGCGATTATGCTGATGATTCAAAACAACTTGGACAAGGCCGTGGCGCAGCATCCCCACGAATTGATTACCTACGGCGGCAACGGCGCGGTGTTCCAGAACTGGGCGCAATATCGGCTGGTGATGAAATATTTGAGCGAAATGACCGACGAGCAGACGCTTGTGATGTATTCGGGCCATCCGCTCGGGCTGTTTCCGTCGCACAAGAATGCGCCGCGCGTCGTCGTGACCAACGGAATGGTGATTCCCCACTACTCGAAGCCCGACGACTGGGAACGCCTGAACGCGCTCGGCGTGAGCCAATACGGCCAGATGACGGCAGGCTCGTATATGTACATTGGGCCGCAGGGCATCGTCCACGGTACGACGATTACCGTCTTGAATGCTGCTCGGAAGGTGGGCGGCGAAAACATCAAACTTTTCGTCACCGCCGGCCTCGGCGGAATGTCGGGCGCACAGCCGAAGGCCGGAAACATCGCCGGCGTGGTGAGCGTGACGGCGGAAATCAATCCGAAAGCCGCCGAGAAACGCCACGCGCAGGGGTGGGTCGATGAGTTGCACTACGACCTCGACGAACTGATTCCGGCGGTGAAGAAAGCCGTTGAAGAGCGCAAGGTCGTTTCGATGGCATACGTCGGCAACGTGGTCGATTTGTGGGAACGGCTCGCCGAAGAGCACATCAAAGTCGATTTGGGCAGCGACCAGACCTCGCTCCACAACCCGTGGGCAGGCGGCTACTATCCCGTCGGCTACACGCTCGAAGAGTCGAACCGGATGATGGCCGAGGAGCCTGAGCGCTTCAAGGCGGCTGTGCAGGAATCGCTGCGCCGACAGGTGGCCGCCATCAACAAACTCACCGCCAACGGCATGTATTTCTTCGACTATGGAAACGCCTTTTTGCTCGAATCGAGCCGTGCCGGAGCCGACATCCTCGACGAAAAGGGCGGCTTCCGCTATCCCAGTTACGTTCAGGACATTATGGGCCCGATGTTCTTCGACTACGGATTCGGACCGTTCCGCTGGGTTTGTTCATCGTGCGACCCGAAAGATCTCGAAACGACTGACCGTTTGGCAGCAGAGGTGCTGGAGGAAATTTGCAAGAATGCACCAGCCGATATTTGC
>JAFUVC010000165.1 GCA_017483785.1 Prevotella sp. | reverse complement strand
GAGTTCATCTATCAGATTGGCGACGACAGCGACGGCTGGTCAATCGTTCACCCGCTCCGCAGTGCCGTGGAAGACGATGTCTTCACAGGAATCTACACGGGCTATGCCTACCTGAACACCGAGTTCAAGTTCCGCAGCCATGAAGACAGTTGGGATGCTCCCGACTGGGGTGCTGGCAGCGAAGAAGGCAAACTCGAAGCACAGGCCGGCAACATCACCGTTCCCGCAGCAGGATTCTACCAACTGGTGGTCGATATGGAGAAGATGACCTACACGCTGACTCCCGCGTCGATTGGCGTCATTGGCTCGTTCAACGGCTGGGCCGGCGACGAATTTATGACGTACAATGCCGAGAGCGGTGCCCTTGAGGTTACCATCAGCCTGACGGCAGGCGACGAAATCAAGTTCCGCCTGAACAGCGACTGGGCTGTCAACTGGGGTGGCGACCTGAACGACCTCACGCAGGACGGCGCAAACATCGCCATCGACGCAGACGGAACCTATAAGATTCAGCTCTTCCTCACCTATGCAGGCGGCACGAAGGCTGTCATCACGAAGCAATAATCAAACTAAAAAGAGTAAAACAAGATGAAAAAGATATTTTTTGCTATGATAGCCCTGATGGCGTCGGTCGCGCTCACCTCGTGCGACCAGGACTTCAACGAGGGCATCGCCAGTCCGCTCACCTCACCCGACGAGCAGGAGCAGACAGTGGCCTTTGGCAATGGTTCTATCACGGAGGTGGCTACCATCAACATGGCCGACGTAACCGGCGAAACCGTGAAGGTCTGCGAGGTGAAGGCACCAACGGTGTCCGACCCCAACGCAGCGTTATCCCACTACACCATCACCATCAACGGTCAGGCTTATGAACTCTCGGCCGACGGATTGATGTCTGCGGCCGAACTCAGCGCCATCGTGGAGGGAGCATTCGGAAAACGCCCCGAAGAGCGCGTGCTGGAAGCCGTTGTCCGCGCATACTACAACGCCGGAGGACAGAGCATCGTGGCCGTTTCAAGCCCGTTCAGCATCAAGGTGATTCCCGCCGCGCCCAACGTGGAGAAGGCCTACTACTTCACGGGTACGCTCAACGGCTGGAACAACAGCGACACGAGTTACAAACTCACCAACGACGGCTCCGACCCGTATGAAAACCCGACCTTCACATGTCGCATTCCCGCGCCTGAAGACGGCTCGGATGTAGCCTTCAAGATGACGCCGGAATCGGGTTTGGGCGGCGACTGGAGCGGCTGTCTGGCCGGTGGTGCCGAGGAAGGAACCTTCGTCTATAACAATGCCGGCGGCGACCTCGTCGTCAAGGCCGTCGAAGGTGCTCGCTACTACGACCTCACCTTCAATATGCTCGACCTCACTTGGTCGTACACCGCCATCAAGTTCGAGCCTTACATCTACGAGGCTGGCGTGAACAACGGCTGGGGCGGCACCGAGCAACCCCTCTACTGCGGCGACGAAAGCGGAGTCTATACGGGCTTCTTCTATGCCAAGGAAGACTCGTGGACCGACGGTCGCGGAGCCTTCAAGTTCCGTGGCGACAAAGACAACTGGGACAACGGTAACTGGGGTGCCGGAACCTTCACCGACGAGGGTGGTACGCTGGCCAACAATGGCGATAATCTCTTCGCCAAGCCGGGCTTCTATCGTGCCGATGTCGATTTGGTCAATATGACCTACACGCTCACGCCCATCAACAGCGTGTTTGTGGTAGGAAGTGCCGTGAACAACGACTGGGACACGGGCGTGGAAATGACCTACGACTTCGACGAACTCTGCTGGAAGGCTGAACTCACGCTCAACGAGGGCGTCATCAAGTTCAAGGGCAACGGCACTTGGGAAACGCAGGATGGAAACTGGGGCGGCACGATGGACAACATCGTCAACGGCTCCAACGACAACATCGCTGTCGATGTCACGGGCAAGGTGCTCATCAAGTTCTTCCCGCGCTGCGACAGCAAGTCATACTGCGAGATTTTACCGGCCAATTAAGTTTTCAATTTCATCACTCAATCAGGCGGACACTATCGGAAAAGTGCCCGCCTGATTATAAATTGACAAAATCATATGAAGAAATTGCTTTTATTCCTGAGTCTGGCAGTCGTTTTGGCCGCCTGCCAACCTAAGCAGCAGGAGCCCGAAGGCCCTGTGGCACCGCTGAAGCAGATGCCCGCCGTAGAGGATGTGGTGATGTATCAGGTGAATCCGCGCGTGTTTGCGCCGGAAAATTCGCTTCGCGCCGTGGCCGACCGCATCGACTCCATCAAGGCGATCGGCGTCAATGTGATGTGGGTCATGCCCATCTATCCCATCGGCATCGAAAAGGGCAAGAATTCACCCTATTGCATCAGCGACTACAAGGACATTGCGCCCGAATTCGGCTCGCTCGACGATTTCAAGCACCTCGTGCGCGTATGCCACGAGCACGACATGGGCCTCATCCTCGACTGGGTGGCCAACCACACGGCGTGGGACCATCCCTGGGTGAAGGAGCATCCCGACTGGTACACCCACGACGCCGAGGCCGACACCATCATCCATCCACGCCCGTTTGACTGGCTCGACGTGGCCGACCTGAACTACGACAGCAAGGAGATGCGCGCCGCGATGATTGATGCGATGAAATACTGGATTGCCGACGTGGGCATCGACGGATTCCGCTGCGACGTGGCCGACTGCGTGCCTGCCGACTTCTGGAAAGAGGCCATCGACACCTTGCGACAGGCTGCTGGCGACCGCCGGATTCTGATGCTGGCCGAGGGCAAGAACGCCGATAACTTCACCGAGGGTGGTTTCGACATGAACTACGCGTGGGATTTCAAGGACCAGATGCTGAAAGTGTTTGGCGAGGGCGTGTCTGCGTCGTCGCTGTTCGACACCGACAAGGCCGAGTACGACAGCCTTCCCGACGGCAAGGTGAAACTGCGCTTCACCACCAACCACGACGAGAGCACCAAACTCACTCCGCCCGCACAGTTCAAGTCGCTTCAAGGCTCGATGGCAGCGGATGTGGCCACGGTGTTCCTTCACGGCGGTGCGCTCATCTACGGCTCGCAGGAAGTGGGCTATCCACAGCCCATCAATTTCTTCAAGTACGTGCCCGTCGATTGGTCGGAAAATCCGCAGATTTACGCCGAATACCAGTCGCTCATCGGCATCTACAACCGCCACCCCGAAATTCGCCGTGGCGAGGTCATTCCGTTCATGTACAACGAAGTGCTGGGCTTCGAGCGCAAACTGGGCAGCGACAGCCTGCTCGTGCTCGTGAACCTGCGCGACTCCGCTTTCACCATTCCTGCGCCCGAGACGTGGACAAACAAAGAGACCGTCGATTTGCGCTTGAATGCGACATTCGCCCTGCGCGACTCTATCCAAATGACACCGTTTGAGTATCTAATCCTGAAATAAAAAAGAACGACAATATGAAAAAAATGGGGCAAAATTGGAAAGTGACACTGCTGTTGCTGCTTGCTTTCCACTTTTCACTTTCCACTTCAGCCGCCGACGGATGGCCCTCGCAATACAAAGGCGTGATGCTGCAAGGCTTCTATTGGGACAGTTTCGACGCCACGAAGTGGACGAACCTGCAGAAGCAGGCCGGCGAACTCGGACAGTATTTCGACCTCGTGTGGCTGCCGCAGAGTGCCAGTTGCGGCGGTCTGTCGATGGGCTACGACGACCTCTATTGGTTCTCCAACTACAATTCCTCCTTCGGCACCGAGGCCGAACTCCGCTCGCTCATCAAGGCGTTTAGCGACAACGGCATCGGCACCATTGCCGACGTGGTTGTCAACCATCGCAAGACGCTCACGGGCAAGAATTTCGACTTCCCGACCGAGACCTACAGGGGCGTGACCTACCAGATGGGCGCGTCGGACGTGGTGAGCGGCGATGGCGGCACGGGAAAAGCCGACACGGGCACAGGATGGAACGGAATGCCCGACCTCGACCACACGAGCGAGAACGTGCAAAACACCGTGAAAGCCTACCTGAAAATGCTGCTCGACGACTTCGGTTACGTCGGCTTCCGCTACGACATGGTGAAGGGCTACAGCGGCTCGTACACCAAACTCTACAACGAGTCGGCCAATCCGCAGTTCAGCGTTGGCGAGTGCTGGGACGGCACACAGACCATCCGCAACTGGATTGATGCCACGGGGAAGACCTCGGCTGCTTTCGACTTCCAGTTCCGCTACACCGTGCGCAACGCTGCCAACAACGGGCAGTGGAACCGATTGGCGCAGCGCAACGACAACAACTGGCCACTCGTATCGAACAACTATCAGAACGGCGATTATCGCCGTCTGGCCGTGACTTTCGTCGAAAACCACGACACCGAGCGTCGCCCCAATGACGAGCAAGACCCGCTCAAGAAAGACACGCTCGCCGCCAATGCCTACCTGCTCGCCATGCCCGGCACGCCCTGCATTTTCCTGACCCACTGGCTGGCCTGCAAGAAAGAACTGAAAGCGATGATGGACGTGCGCAAGTTCGTGGGCATCCACAACGAAAGCACCTACGAGAACCGCATTTCCAACGCCGCCATCAGCAGCGTGGCGGCCTATGAGACGCAGGGAACGGACGGCTCGCTGCTCGTCGTCGTCGGAAAACTGAGCGACTTCGAGCCTGCCGAAACCGACTGGGTGAAGGTGCTCTCGGGCTATCACTATGCCTATTACCTGCGCCCGTCGATGGAAACGCCTTGGATTGACCTGCCTTCGGGCACCTACAACGGCAGCCAGCAGGCCGTGCTCACCGCCGTCAGTGCTTCGCAGGGCGCGCAACTGGTCTATACCACCGACGGTTCCACGCCCTCAGCGTCGAACGGAACGCGCGTCGGCAGTGGCGCAAGCGTCGAGATTCCCGTCGGCACAACCACGCTCAGCGTCGGACTGCTTGTCGGCGGGGCGGTCACGAAAATTGTCACGCGGAAATACGAAGTCACGTCGTTCGAGCCGTATGAAATCACCATTTATGTGAATACCGACCGCGTGGGATGGTCGAGCGTGAATTTCTGGTCGTGGGGCGGCGACGGAACCCATTCGCCTGCGAACAGTTCATGGCCCGGCGACCGCGTCTCGACGAAAACCACCATCGACGGACGACAGTGGTTTGCCAAGACCTACACCATCAACGCGCCCGACGACTACGTCAATTTCGTGTTCTCCACGGGAAGCGGCTCGCCCCAGACCGTTGACATCGAGAACATCTCGACCGACACGTTCTTCGAGATTTCCACCACGCAGCAGGGCGGAAAATACCTGACAGACAACGTCACTTCCGTGGAAATGCCCACGGTCGATGTCTCGCAGCCTGCAAACGCGGCTGTTTACGACCTGCAAGGTCGCCGACAGGCCAGTTTCCCGTCGAAAAAGGGAATCTATATCATCAAAGGAAAAAAAATCGTCATCAAATAGAAAAACACCATGAAAAAACATCATTCAATCATCATTTTGGGCCTCCTCTTCGCATTCCTCGGTTCACCCCTGCGCTCGTCGGGGCAGGCCCGCTACCTCGGCGGCGACATTTCGCTGCTGACCAAGTACGAAGAACACGGAGCGAAGTATCTGACAGCCGACGGACAACCCATCGACGATATGCTCGCGTTTTTCAAGTCGCAGGGCTGGAACAGTATGCGTGTGCGACTATTCGTTGACCCCTCGAAAGCCCCTGAAGACGACAAGGGAGAGGGCGTCTGCCAAGACCTCGACTATGTCGTCAAACTCGGTAAGCGCATCAAAGAGGCCGGACTGAAACTGATGCTCGACTTCCACTACAGCGACACATGGACCGACCCCTCGCAGCACACCACGCCATCGGCATGGAACAGCAGCGACCCGGCCGTGCTCGAACAGATGCTCTACGACTACACCGTAGCCTCGCTCAACACGCTGAAAGCCGCCGGAGCCGAGCCCGACTTCATTCAACCCGGCAACGAAATCACCTACGGAATGCTCTGGCCCACAGGACATTGCTATCCTGACGGCAGCGACTGCGACGGGGGCACTTTTGCCAACTTCGCACGCTACCTGAAGGCAGGCATCCGGGGCTGTCGCGAGACTTGTCCAGCGGCGAAAATCGTCATTCAGGCAGAGTTGAGCACATGGCAGAACGTGGCCAGTTTCTTCACGACGCTTTCCGGCTATTCTGTCGATTACGATGTCATCGGACTTTCCTACTATCCCCAGTTCCACGGCCCTCTGGCCACGCTTGAAGGCATCATCAGCAACTTTGAGAGTGCCTATCCCTCGAAGTCCATCCAGATTGTGGAGGCCGGCTATTTCCACAAATGGTATCCGGGCGACGCGCCCTACAACACCACGTCCACGTGGCCGGCCACCGACGAGGGACAGCGCAAGTTCACCGCCGACCTCATCGAAATGCTCAATCGCCACAAGGCCGTCGATGGTTTCTACTGGTGGTTTCCCGAAGCCAACGAATTCGGGCTCGACTGGGCCACGAACCGCGTCACCGACAACTGGTACAACGCCTCGCTGTGGGACAACGAGACGGGACGTGCGCTGCCGGCCCTCAAAGAACTCAAAAGATTCCTGAACGGCGAGCCTGACGGCATCCGACAGACAGAAAATGAAAAGGCGGTTGTGAAAACAACCGCCATTTACGATTTGCAAGGCCGCAAACTTAATTCCCAGCCTACGACTTTCAGAAAAGGCATCTACATCTGCGCTGGCCGCAAGTTTGTGGTGTGAAACCTTTCCGGCTACTCGGGTAAAGACATTTCTTTACCCACCAAGGTGAGTTCCTCTTTCTCGGGATGCTTTTCCACGCGGATGGCGCTTCCCGAGGCCAGTTCGCCGTCGATAATCTGCTCGCAGACGAGGTCTTCGATGTAGTTTTGGATGGCTCGCTTCAGCGGTCGGGCGCCGAATTGCACGTCGTAGCCCTTCGTGGCGACGAATTCCTTGGCCTCGTCGCTGATTTCGAGCGTGTAGCCCATGTTTTCGATGCGTTTGTAGAGGCCGCCGAGTTCGATGTCCACGATTTTCTTGATGGCGTCGAGGTCGAGTTGGTCGAAAGTGATGATTTCGTCGAGTCGGTTCAGGAATTCGGGCGCAAACTGCTTCGAAAGCGCCTTCTGGACAATGCTCCGGGCGTGTTCCTTGTCTTTTTCGTCGATGCTCAGCCCCGAATTTCCGCCTGCGGTGAAGCCCACGCCGCGACCGAACTCCTTGAGTTGGCGCGTGCCGGCGTTGGAGGTCAGGATGATGACCGTGTTGCGGAAATCGACGAGTCGGCCGTTTCCGTCGGTGAGCCGGCCTTCGTCGAGCACTTGCAGGAGCATATTATAGACGTTGGGATGGGCCTTTTCAATCTCGTCGAGCAAGACGATGGAGTAGGGTTTGCGGCGCACGCGCTCGGTGAGTTGTCCGCCTTCTTCGTAGCCCACGTATCCCGGAGGTGCTCCGATGAGTCGCGAGGTGTTGAAAGCCTCGGTGTATTCGCTCATGTCGATGCGGATGAGCGAGTCGGCAGAGCCGAACATGAATTCTGCGAGTTTCTTGGCCAGATAGGTCTTGCCGACGCCCGTCGGACCGAGGAACATGAACACGCCGATGGGGTGGTTCGGCTCGCGCAGGCCCACGCGGTTGCGCTGGATGGCCTTCACCATCTTGTCGATGGCGCGGTCTTGGGCGATGACGGCCTTTTTGAGTTCTCCGGCCATGCCTTTCAGGCGGATTCCCTCGGCCTGCGCCATGCGCTGCACGGGCACGCCCGTCATCATCGACACGACGTTGGCCACTTCGGCCTCGGTCACCTGCTCGCGACTGCTGTCTTCGCCCTTGCTCCACTGCTGTTGCAGGTCGGAAAGTTCCTTTTCGAGTTCGGTCTGGCGGTCGCGATAACTGGCGGCAAGTTCAAAATTCTGGTTGTTGACGGCGGCCTGCTTCTTTTCCTTGATGAAATTGATTTCTTTCTCCTTCTCCACGATGGCCGGCGTCACCTCGGCGTGTTGCATATGGACGCGCGAGCACGTTTCTTCGAGGGCGTCGATGGCCTTGTCGGGGAAGAATCGGTCGCTGACATAGCGGTCGGTCAATTTGACACACGCTGCCAGTGCCTCGTCGGTGTAGGCAACGTGGTGGTGCTGCTCGTAGCGCTCCTTGATGTTATGGAGGATTTGCAGCGTTTCGTCGGCCGTGGTCGGCTCCACGATGATTTTCTGGAACCTGCGCTCGAGCGCGCCGTCTTTCTCGATGCTGTTGCGATATTCGTCGAGCGTGGTGGCGCCGATGCACTGAATCAGGCCGCGTGCCAGCGCCGGTTTCATCATATTCGCCGCATCCATCGTTCCAGCGGCAGAGCCTGCCCCGATGAGCGTGTGGATTTCGTCGATAAACACGATGATGTCGGGGTTTTGCTCGAGTTCTTTCAGCAGTGCCTTGATGCGCTCCTCGAACTGTCCGCGATATTTCGTTCCTGCGACAATCGAACTCATGTCGAGGTTGACGAGCCGCTTGCCGAAAAGCACGGGCGAGGTCCTGCGGCGGGCGATGAGTTGCGCCAGTCCTTCTACGATGGCACTTTTGCCCACGCCGGGCTCGCCGATGAGAATCGGGTTGTTCTTCTTGCGGCGGCAAAGCACCTCGACAAGCCGCTGAATTTCGCGCTCGCGGCCTACCACGGGGTCGAGTTTGCCCGTTGCGGCGGCCTCGGTGAGGTCGGTCGAGAAATTATCGAGCACGGGCGTCTTCGACTCGCCTTTTTTCTTGGTGGTCGTGGTGGTGCTGCCGTTGCTGCTGTTCTGGGCAGCCTGCTTGTTGTCGTCGAACTCCTCTTCCTCGTCGTCAGAGAGTCCGATTCCGTTCTTCGTGGGAGCCGTCTGGGCTCTCAGGTAAGTAATGGTGTCTTCGTATGTCATATTGTTGAATTCAAGAATTTCTTTCGCTCCGTTGTTGACTGAATCGTGCAGGATGGCCAGCAGAAGGTGCTCAACGTCAACGAGTTGCGTATGCTGGATGCGGGCTTCGAGCACGGCGAGTTTCAAGATGTTGTTGGCCTTCTCGTTGAGCACGAGGTCGCGCGTGTGGATGGGCTCGTTGAGTTCGTCTTCGCGGACGCGCATTTCGAGTTCCGTCTTGACCGACTGCAGATTGACGTTCAAACGCTGGAAAACTTCCGTGATGGCTTCGTTTCGCTCGCGCAAAATGCCCAGCAGCAAATGCTCCGGCCCGACCGAGCGGCTGGCCAGTCGGGTGGCTTCTTCGCGGCTGAAGGCGAGAACTTGCGATACTTTGGGTGAAAACTGACTTGTCATTAACGATATTTTGAGGTTTCTTGAATACGAATGAGCAAACACCGTGCCAATTTTTCTGATTTACTCCTCGGGCGTGGCAGAAATGGCTGTCTTGCGACGCTCTGTTTCCTGCTGTTCGATGGAACCGTAGGCGTAATACATCGAGAAAATCGGCCAGATGTAGAGCAGCAGCAAGACAAACGCGCTGAAAGCCACGCTCAGTGCCATCAGCCAGCCAAACGACGACGGAAGTCATGCTTCGTCGCCCATGAGAACGCCTGTTGTGGACGTCATCTGCGCCCCGAACAAGATGAATTGCGGCATGAAAACGACGAGATAGACAACCGTCAGCACCAGTCCGATAATCAGCGCCGTCAGGAAGAGCAGCCCCCAGTGGCGCAGGCCGGTTTTACAGCCGGGCCAGAGGTTTTTCCGGAGGGAAACGTCCTCAACCATATATTTCATGAGGAAATAGGACAGCGGAAGGGCCACGAGCAACAGCGCGACGATGCCGCCGACGACGGTGGCCACGGCGAAGTAGCCGATAAAATACATGCCGCAATGGCCTTCAGTGGCGGGTTGCGGCAGTAGCCACAGCAGCCCGAAGACAATGGCTCCGAAGAGAATGATGGTCAAAAACGCGATTGCGGCGTAAACAAGATAGGATTTCAGCAATTTCAGGCAGTTTTTCCGCTCTGAAAGGTCGTTGAGCAGCGTGAAAACGCGGGCGTAGTACCACAGCGCGGCTGCCACGATGAGCAGCAGGCTGACGAACTGGACATAGGGCACGTAGGCCGAGGCAATGGCGACGGCATAGCACAGCGAGGGCAGCCACATCTTGCGGAAAACGGCGCGACGCTGGTCGTAAAGGCGGTGGTAGGCCGCTTTCACGCAAGCGGCGGCACTGCGGGTCTTGTAAAGTTCTTGTTCCATGTTTTTATCGTTTTATCGGTTGTTTTGCAGTTCTTGTCGCCTGAATTCGGCGCAGGTGACGGCCGTTGCGATGGCCACGTTCAGGCTGTCGGCGGTCGGTCGGTCCTCGGGAAAGTTGGGGATGAGCAGTCGGCGGTTCACCCGTGCGGCAATCGCCGGCGAAATTCCGTTTCCCTCGTTGCCCATCACGATGATGCCGCTCGACGTCAGCCGTTGCTGATAGATGTCATCGCCGTCGAGGAGCGTGCCATAGACGGGGAAGTCGGCTGGCAGCGCGTCGAGCAGCGTCGCCAAATCCTGATAGACGAGATGCACGCGGGCAAGGCTTCCCATCGTCGCCTGCACCACCTTCGGCGCGTAGGCGTCGGCGGTGTCGGGGCTGCAGAAAATCGTGTCGATGCCGAACCAGTCGGCAATGCGGATGATGGTGCCGAGGTTGCCCGGGTCTTGAATGCCGTCGAGGGCGATGGATAGGGAAGCCTCACCCCCTGCCCCTCTCCAAGTAGAGAGGGGAGAATCAGACTGGTGGATGGATGTCGCAACTTGTTGGTTGTTGGGTGATGAGGGAATCGGAAACGTGGCGAGCACCTGCTGCGGATGTTGCAGGAAACTCAGCCGGCGCAGTTCCTCCTCGCTGACTTCCGTGACCGCCGCCGATTTTTCGCCCGACATCGCCGAATTTTCCCCGACAAGCCGTTGATTCTTCTTCAGCCATTCGGCCGTCGCGAAAATCTCTTGGGGCACCATCGCTTCCAGCAGGTCGCCCACGACCTTCGGCCCCTCCGCCACGAACAACCCCGTCTGTCTGCGGAATTTCTTCATTTCCAGCGCGCGAATGCGCTTTATCGTTGCCTTGCTCAGCATTTCAATCCTCTTTTTTCGGGCAAAGTTACGAAAAAAGCTTGTAACAAACGAGGGATTTTGGAAGATTAACGCAATTCGACCGTAAATAAAGGCATTTAGGGGAAAATCGAGGAAGTTCAAAAATCGGGATTACGCAAAATTGGGAGGATTGGTGAAGAAG
>JAFUVC010000164.1 GCA_017483785.1 Prevotella sp. | reverse complement strand
TGCCATCAGGCGTTCTACGCCCGCGCCGACCTCGCCAAGCGCAACCTCTACGACCTGCGCTATCGCTTCAGTGCCGACGTGGACTGGTGCATTCGCGTGATGAAAGACGCCGAGCGCGAAAATCTGCCGCTGAAGCACGTCGGAATGGTCGTCGTGAACTATCTCGACGAGGGCCTGACCACGAAAAACCACCGCGCCTCGCTCATCGAGCGCTTCCACGTCATGCGCCTGCACTACGGCCTCGCGACGACGCTCTGGAAGCATTTTCTGTTCCTGTTCAGATGAAGTGTGATATGAGATATTTTTTGTTTTTATTCTGCCTGCTGACGACGACGGCGAAAGCGCAAACGCAAGTGCTGGCCAAAGAATTCATCTACGACGACGCTCCATTTCCCTCGTGCCACGCGTCAACCATCGTGGAACTGCGCAACGGCGACCTGCTCGCCGCGTGGTTCGGCGGAAGTTACGAGGGCGCAACCGATGTCGGCATCTGGACGGCCCGGAAATATTTCGGTGCCACGCGATGGACGACACCCTCGGAAGTGGCCACGCCACAAGGGCTTGGCGCATGCTACAACCCCGTGCTGTTTCAAATGCCCGACGGCGAACTGCTGCTCTTCTACAAAATCGGAAAGTTCGTGCAAGACTGGTCGGGCTGGCTCATCCGCTCAAGCGACGAAGGTCTTACATGGTCAAGGCCGGAACGGCTGCCCGAAGGTTTTCTCGGACCGGTGAAAAACAAGCCGGAAATCATTCAAAACACTGCCCTACTCTGCCCTTCGAGCACGGAAAAAGACGGTTGGAAGATTCATTTCGAGCGATTTGAAACCCATGCCGACGGACGATTTCCCACAGCCCGGGAATTAGCCTCGAAAGTGACAAAAATCGGGCCGGTTGAGGCGGAAATGGCCGCGAAAACCTTCGAGCCAGACGTGCTGTCGCCCATCGGCTGCATCCAACCGTCGATTTTGAAACTGAAAAACGGCCAGTTGCAAGTGCTCTGCCGCACGCAAAACGGGCGATTGGCCTCGTCGCGAAGCAGCGACGGCGGACGGTCGTGGTCGCGCGTGAAACTGACCGAACTTCCCAACAACAATTCCGGAACCGACGCCGTGACGCTGCGCGACGGCCGCCACATCCTCGTCTATAACCCCGTGAGCACACCCGTCGGCGAGAACGGAGGTGCACGCTCGCCGCTTTCGGTGGCTGTCAGCGACGACGACGGGCAAACCTGGCGCGACATTCTCACCCTCGAAAACGACGCGGAAGGCGAATACTCCTACCCCGCCGTGGTTCAGGGGCGCGACGGCACCGTCCACATCACTTACACCTGGCGGCGGCAGCGCGTGAAACACGTGGCGGTGGAAATCGGGAAAATTCGTTAGTTTTCTTTCCAGAAAGCGCGGGTGAACAGCACCAAAACCGTGAAAACCTCAAGACGGCCCATCAGCATCAGGCCCGAGAGCAGCCATTTCACGCCCATCGGCAGAATGTTCCACGACATGGTCGGGCCAATCTCCAAACCGAGCGTCGGGCCGACATTTCCGGCACAACTGAGGGCAATCGTAATCGAGTTGGTGGAATCGACACCCATCAGAATCATGCAGAAATACGTGAAAATGCACAGTCCGGCGTAGGCCGCGAGGAAAGCCAGCAGCGTCACTTGGGCGCTGTAGGGCACGATGCTGTCGTTGACCCTGACCGGCAAAACGGCACGCGGATGCAAGATGCGCAGAAACTCATTCTTGAGAATCTTGAAGACCATGACGACGCGGATGCACTTGAATCCGCCGCTGGTGGAGCCGGAACTGGCCCCGATGAACATGCAGATGCTCAGAATGACCCACGTCGTGTGGTGCCACTGGGCGGCATCGTCGTTGAAAATTCCCGTCGTGGTGATGAAAGAGGTCACTTGGAACAGGCTCACGCGAATGGCGTCGGCCAGCTGATAGTCGTTGCCCGTCATCAGGAAAACCGCGATGAGCAGCGAGGCAATCAGCACGAGCGACAGGTAGAGCCGGAACTCCGAATTGTGGAAAAACTGGCGGAAACGGCCCTTGAACAGCGTGGCATAGAGCAGCGTGAAACTCGTTCCCGAGAGGAACATGAACACGATGGCCGTGTAGTCGATGTATGGGTTGTGGAAATAGCCCGTGCTGGCGTTGTGGGTCGAGAAACCGCCCGTTGCCGTTGTCGTCATGGCATAGTTCAGGCAGTCGAAGATGCCCATTCCGGCGAGGTAGTAGCATCCGGCGCAGGAAATGGTGAGCAGGAAATAAATGCTCCAAATCCACTTGGCAGTCGTGCTGAGTCGCGGGTGCATCTTTGCGCGAATCGGGCCTGTGGCCTCGGCCGAGAAGACTTTCACGTTGCCGCCCACGAGCGACGGAATAATGGCGATGGTGAAGAACACGATTCCGAGTCCGCCAATCCATTGCGTCATCGTGCGCCAGAAGAGCGTGCCGTGCGGCAGGTTCTCCACGTCGTCGAGAATGCTGCAACCAGTCGTCGTGAAGCCCGAAATGGTCTCGAAATAGGCGTTGGTAAAGTCGGGAATATAGCCGCTGATGAGGAACGGCAGGGCTCCGAAGAGGCTGAAAATAATCCATGTGAGCGTCACGAGCAGATAGGCTTCGCGGCGACCCAGCGAATTTTCGGCCTCGCGACCCAGATATTTGAAAATCAGGCCGCCGAGAAGCGTCAGAAAGACCGAAATCACGAACGCGAGCGAGTCGTCGTCGCCCGTGTAGAGCGCGAGTCCCATGCAGATGGACATCATGGCCGCCTCGATGAACAGCAGCGTGCCGATGATTTTGTATATGACTTTGAAATTGACCATCAGCGGAAGAATTTTTCTAAGCGCGACATCTCCACGTCGTGGCAGAACACCACGACCGAGTCGCCGGCCATAATTTGCGTACCACCACTCACGAGCATTCCCTCGCCGTTGCGCACAAGGCCGCCAATCGTGGTGCCCTGCGGCAGACTGAGTTCAAACACCTTCTTGCGCGTCACTTTCGAGCCGGGCTCGGCGGTAAACTCGGCCACATCGGCGTTGGCCGACATGAGGAAGTGGATGTTGTGGACGTCGGCGTCGAGCATCATCTGGTAGATATAGCTGGCGGCGAGTGCCTTTTTATTGATAATCGTGCCGAGGTCGAGGCTCTCGGCCATCGAAACGTAGTCGAAGTTCTCGACCATCGCCACCGTTTTCCTGACGCCCAGCCGTTTCGCCGTCAGACAGGCGAGGATGTTCGTCTCGGCATTGCCCGTGAGCGCCACGAAGGCCTGCGTGTTCTTGATGCCCTCCTCGTTGAGCAGCGAGAGGTCGCGGCCGTCGCCGTGGATGACCATCACGCGGTCGGTGTCGATGAGTTCGTTGAGTTTCTCGCAGCGGGCCTCGTCGGCCTCGATGATTTTCACCTTCATGTATTCGGGCATCAGCGCCGTGGCGCGCACGGCCGTGGCTCCGCCGCCCATGATGATGACGTTTTTCACGTCGGCGTAGCGCTCCTTGCCGACGATGGTGCGGATGTAGGGAATGTACTGGCGCGAGGTCAAGAAGTAGGCGATGTCGTTGAGTTTCAGCACGTCGTCGCCTCGCGGAATGATGGTTTCGCCGCCTCGCTTGATGGCCACGATATGGTAGGGCGACTCCGGCTTGCAGAGGTCTTTGAGCGGCTGGTCGAGGATTTCGGCCGTGTTGCGCAACTTGATGCCGAGCATGGTGAGCGCGCCTTCGTGTACGTCCCACCGCTGGCGCACCCACGACATTTTCAGGCCGTTGGCAATGTCGATGGCGGCCAGTTTTTCGGGGTAGATGAGCGATGTGATGCCGATTTTCTCGAAATATTCCTTGATTTTCGCGTCAAAGTACTCGTTGCTATCGACTTTGGCGACGGTTCGCTTCGCGCCGAGGGCCTTGGCCAGCACACACGATGTCAGATTCATGTTTTCGTCGGGCGTGACGGCGATAAACAGGTCGGCATGGCCCACGCCGGCCTCTTTGAAGGTCTTGTTGCGCGACGGCGAGGCCTGAACGGTCATCAGGTCGTAGTCGTTGCTGATGTTCGACAGCCGCTCCAAGTCGGAGTCGATGAGCACCGTATCGTGGTCGTTGCGCGACAGGAGCTTCGCCAGATGGGTTCCGATGGCGTATGCGCCTACGATGATTATCTTCATGATTCTTGTGGTTTGATTGCTTTTAAGATGCTCTCGCGGTCGAGTCCCACGATTCGGCGCAGTTCGGCCACGGTGCCGTGCTCCACGAAAGCGTCGGGCAGGCCGAGGCGCATGATTTTGGGCGAATAGCCGTGGTCGCTCATCCATTCGAGGACGGCCGAGCCGAATCCGCCGTTGCGCACGCCGTCTTCGACGGTGACAATGCGGCGGAATTTCCGGCCTACTTCGTGGAGAATGGCCTCGTCGAGCGGTTTGAGGAAGCGCATGTCGTGGTGGGCGATGCCCGGGAGAATCACCTGCTCTACTTCATTCCCAATCGGCCCGATTGAGAGCACGGCCACGTCGTCGCCGTCGTGAAGTTTGCGGCCTGTGCCCACTTCGACGGGCTCCAAGTCGCATTTCCAGTCGGTCAGCACACCGCCGCCTCGCGGATAGCGGATGACGAAGGTTCCCTTGTCGGGGAGTTGCGCGGTGTACATCAGCCGGCGCAACTCGTGTTCGTCCATCGGCGAGCAGATGGTGAGGTTCGGAATGGGCCGCAGATAGGCCAGGTCGAAGGCTCCGTGGTGCGTGGGGCCGTCTTCGCCGACCAGTCCGGCGCGGTCGAGACAGAGCACGACGGGCAGGTTGAGAATGGCCGCGTCGTGGATGATGTTGTCGTAGGCGCGCTGCGCGAAGGCCGAGTAGATGTTGCAGAAAGGCTGCAGCCCCTCTTTCGCCATGCCTGCCGAGAACGTGACGGCATGTCCCTCGGCAATGCCCACGTCGAAGGTTCGCCCGGGCAGTTCGTTCATCATGATGTTCATCGAGCAGCCCGTCGGCATGGCCGGCGTGACACCCACGATTCGCTCATTCTGGCGGGCCAGTTCGAGCAGCGTTTCGCCGAAGACGTCTTGGAACTTCGGCGGAAGGTTCGTCTCGTCGCTGACGATTCTCTCGCCCGTCTGCGCGTCGAATTTTCCGGGTGCGTGCCAAATTGTGGCTTCCTGCTCGGCTGGTTTGTAGCCTTTTCCTTTCTTCGTGTGCAAGTGGAGCAGTTTCGGGCCTCGCATCTCCTTGATTTGGCGGAGGATGCGCACGAGTTCCTTCACGTCGTGGCCATCGAAAGGCCCGAAATATCGGATGTTCATGCCCTCGAAAATGTTCTGCTGACGGGCGAGCGCGGCTTTCAGCGCGTTGTTGAGGCGGATGATGCCCTTGCGTCGCTGGTCGCTCATCATTCCGCGGGCTTTCAGCCATTGCGACGCCTTGAAACGCAGTTTGTTGTAGGTTTCGTTGGTGTCGAGTTGCAGCAGGTATTTCTCCATGCCGCCCACGGCCTTGTCTATCGACATGTCGTTGTCGTTGAGGATGATGAGCAGGTCGTTGTCGGTCGAGGAGACGTTGTTCAGCCCCTCGAAGGCCAGTCCGCCGCTCATGGCACCGTCGCCGATGACGGCCACGACTTTGGGCGACTGCTGCTGGGGTTTGGGTGATGAAATTTTTGAACCGACCGCTATTCCCAGAGCCGCCGAAATCGAGTTCGAGGCATGGCCGCAGGTAAACGTGTCGTATTCGCTCTCCTCGGGCGAGGGGAACGGCCTGATGCCGCCCAGTTTGCGGTTCGTCGAGAACTGTTCGCGCCGCCCCGTCAGGATTTTATGGCCGTAGGCCTGATGGCCCACGTCCCACACCAGCAGGTCGTCGGGCGTGTTGAACGCATAGTGCAGGGCGACGGTCAGTTCAACCACGCCGAGCGACGAGGCCAGATGGCCCGGGTTCACGGAGAGTTCCTCGACGATGGTCTTTCGCAACTCGCGGCACACCTGCGGCAACTGTTCCACGCTCAGTTGGCGCAAGTCTTCGGGATATGTAATATGACTCAACAGGTCATCTTCTTCATTTTTCATTCCAAAAAATATGAATATCTGCGTGCAAAGGTACGAATTTATTTTTAAACACATATTTTAAGGTATAGAAAAAATGAAAGTTGAATTTCTTTAATTCGACTTAATTCTGAATTCCAAGTGCATGAAAGTCCGATTTTTAGCCTTAATTTTGCCGAAAAATCTGAACATTCGATGAAATCGACCCTCGTTTTACTGTTTTTGGCTCTCTTCGGCCCCGAAATCCACGCACAACGGCGCGTCACCGTGATTGACATGGACACGAACCTGCCCGTGAAAGACGTGGCGGTGAAGGCTGGAAACCATCAGGTGGTGCAGACCGACTACCTCGGCCGGGCTGAAATTC
>JAFUVC010000163.1 GCA_017483785.1 Prevotella sp. | reverse complement strand
TGTCGATGTTCGCGCCTCGAAACGCATAGATGCTCTGGGCATCGTCGCCGACAACGCAAATCCGGCGATGTTCGCGCGTCAGTTGCGACACGATTTGCTGCTGGGCATAGTTCGTGTCCTGATACTCGTCGACGAGCACGTATTGGAAACGCTCCTGATAGCGTGCGCAAACGTCTTGACGGTTGTGAAACAGGCGGAATGTCATCACCAGCAAATCGTCGAAATCCATCGCATTGGCCTGTCGGCAGCGTTGCTCGTATTCCACGAAAATCCGCCCTGTTTCGGGCACTTTTGCGTCGTGGTCGCGCCGCTGCACCTCATAGTCGTTGGCATATTCCACAGCCGAAATCAGATGGTTTTTGGCCATTGAAATCGAATGGTGGACCGAAGCGGGCTTGTATTGCTTATCGTCGAGGTTCATTTCGCTGATAATCGACTTCAGCAGCGACCGCGAATCGGCCTCGTCGTAAATCGTGAAATTGGAATTGAAGCCTATTTGCCCGGCTTCCACGCGAAGAATCCGCGCAAAAACCGAGTGAAACGTGCCCATTTGCAGGCGAGCCGCCCTGTCCTGCCCCACCAACTGGCCGATGCGCTGCTTCATTTCGTTGGCGGCCTTGTTGGTGAAAGTCAGCGCCAGAATGTTCCACGGCATCAGCCCTCGCTCCAGCAGATAGGCGATTTTATAGGTCAGCACGCGCGTCTTGCCCGAACCTGCGCCTGCAATCACAAGTTGCGGCCCGTCGCAATATTCTACGGCTTCGCGCTGATTCTGGTTAAGTCCGCTCAGAAGATTTTCCATCGACGATTGCCACTTTCGGGTTCTAAAAACTTAATTATCGATGTATTTTCGGCCCCCTTTTATGTAGATTTTTTCTTTTTTTTTATGAATCTTCCGGCCTTGAAGGTCGTAAGCCGACTCGGTGTTGCGCGCGGGTTGCAATTTGAGGGCGTCGATGGCCGAAGGAATGGTCGGCACAAGGTCGATATAGTCGATGTCGGGCATCCATCCCGTTGCATTCGACAGCCGAATCGTGTTGTCGCCTTGGCTGAGTTGCACGACGACCTTCTTCTGCGCCACCGCCGACCAACTGCCGCCATTGGCCACGACGGTTTCCACCTCCTCGCCGTTCACGCTGACGGTGATGTTGCGATTCTCGCCCGAAACGAAACCGATGGTCAGTTCATATTTGCCACCCGTCGGGCTGTAGACTTCGCGCCAGACGAGGTCGTTCTGCTCGCTTTGTCCGAGCCATCCGGCGCCGTAGCCTGCCGAGAAACTCGTGTTGCTCACGTAAATGCCGGTTTTCTCCACCTCGTTGTTTTTCAGTTCCTGATAATCGCTGATAAACGCCGTTTCGGCCTCGTAGCGAACGCGCTCCAAGCGCGATTCGGCCGTGGCGACGTAGATTCTGGTTCCGTGGGCAGGCACCGTCACCGAAAATTGGTCAGTGAACTCGCCCAAGTCGCGCTGCTCGAACACGTCGCGCAACTGCACCCTTCCACCAAGGCACAAATCGGCCATTTTCACCGTGACGGCCCGCTGTGCATCATTGGGATTATAGACGGCGAAGGCGCGTTTCGTGCCATTTTTCTGCTCGATGTCCTTCACCAGCACGTGGCAGCCGTTGGTCAGGGCCACGATATAAGCCTGCTGATAGAGTGGGTCTTGGTTCAGGGCTATCAGTTCCTTGTTTTTCAGCAGGGCGAGCGTAGTTTTTTTGATGGAAGTCAGGTCGCAGCCAATCAGCAGGGGCGAATTCATAATGCACCACATTCCGAAATGCGTCTTGTCTTCCTCGTCGGTCATCGAGCGGCCCACTTCGAGCATATCCATATCGTTGAAGCGGCCATTGACGCAATAGGCCGACAGATAGAGGTTCTCGGCCAGAATGTCTTTCACGGCTTTCCAACTGTCGTAGATGTCGAAAGTCGTGCGCCACGAGAAGGCCACGTCGCTAATCCACGTGCCGGGATAGTCCCATCGGCACGCATTCATACGCACATCCTTCCCCGTAGCCTTGATGGCCTCCCAGATGGCCGTGTATCGCTCCTGCGGGTCGAGGTCCAGACCTTGCTTGTTGTCGGTAGCCTTGCCACCGCAGAAGTCAACTTTAATGAAGTCGAAACCGCACTCCTTGAAATAGAAATCGGCATCGCGCTGGTCGTAATGATACATTCCCACGTTGACGCCCACCTCGTCGCCGGCCCACATATTTCCGCAGGTGTTCGCACCGGCATCGCTGTAGATTCCGGCCTTCAGGCCCTTCGAGTGGATATAGTCGGCCACGGGTTTCAAGCCGTTCGGGAAACGTGTCGGATGAATCAGGAGTTCGCCCGTGGAGGTGTCTCTGCCGCCGAAAAATCCGTCATCGATGTTCACGTGGTCGTAGCCCACCTCGCTCAGTCCCGTGGAAACCATCGCGTCGGCCTGACTGCGAATCAGGTCGTCGCTGATATGGATTCCATACGTATTCCAAGAACTCCAGCCCATCGTGGGGCCTTGTGCCGAGGCCGTCATAGCCATTAACGATAAAGCCAAAAATGCTGTTTTTTTCATATTCATTTCTCTGTTTTTTATAAGTTATATCGATTTCATCCTACAAATTTAGACATTTTTTTTCAAAATACCATCTTTTTGCCCCAAAAGATGACTGAAAAGTCGCGAACGAGGCCGAAAAAGCCATTTTTTCCCGTAAAATTCGATTAGAACGGGTAGCCGATGGCGAAATGGAGCGTCTGATGGCGGTGGAAGCGGTCGATGTTGTAGAAACCGCTGCGCCCCGTCTCGTAAGGAAGGTGCAGACCGACGCCCCAGTCGAGCCGGAGAACGAGGAAATCGAGGTCGTAGCGCAGGCCGACACCCGTGCCTACGGCTTGCTGCCGGAAGAAATTACGCAACTTGAAGTTGCCGGGCGTGAAAATGGCATCGGCAAGCGGGTCGTCGTAAGTGTCGCCGGGCGGTGCCCAGACGTTGCCGGCATCGAGGAAGATGGCACCGTGGAGATTGCCGAAAAGTCGGGTTCGGTATTCGAGATTGGCCACGAACTTGATGGTGCCGTTGCGCGTCAGGTAGTCGAGGGCTCTGTCGTCAAACCCAGGCATGTCTCCCGGCCCCACGCCTCGCACGGGGAAGGCTCGGATGCTGTTGGCGCCGCCCACGTAGAACAATTCTGTGTTCGGCACCCAGTCGCTGTTGCCGTAGTTCCAGATGTAGCCCGCGGTGATGTGGCCGACGAGGCTCGAAGTGCTGTTCAGCCGCCATGTTTTCACGAAGTCGGTTTCCACTTTCAGGAACTGCGAATAGGGGTTTTTGAAGAGTTTTTTATCGGGCTCGTTCCACTTTCTTCCGGCGATGAGATAGCCCACCGACACCAGATTTCCCGACTCCGAAACCGTCGTTTCCCAGCGAATGGGGTTCAGTTTCGTGGCGGCACTGGTATAAATATAGGTGTAACGCATCTGGGGGATGAAATAGTCTTGCATCGTGGCTATCAGATAGGGATTTTCGAGCATAATGCTGTCGAATTTCTCCGTGTGCGAGTTCATAAACTGGTATTTCACGGTGAGCGGCGAAAATTCGTGTCGGCTCAGTCCGCCGCCCGACTGCGGCACGAGCGACCATCGGTAAGTCCATTCTCCGCCGACGATGTGCATCTTGTAATAGCCAGGCCGGCGCACGATGTCGCTCGAAACCTTGGCCAGCGTCGTGGCGGTGCGACGCCATCGGCTCGGACGCAGCGGAAGCCCCTTCTCACGGGCTTTCTCAAGCCGTCGGCGAATCTGGTTTCCGCCCATAAACGGGGCCACGAGGCGCGGAAATTCCAGCGAAACGTCGGCACCGTAGTCGTAGGTGTTCATATCGCCGCCGTTGCCGCTGGTCTGCCACTCGTAGGAGCCGTGCAGGTTCACGTCGAGTTTCTCGCCGCCGCGCAAGAGGTTGCGCTTCGTCAGGCCGAGTTTCAGTTCCGGCCCCATTCGCCCGATGGTGCGCTTCGTGAAATTGGTTTCCACGTAGACGTCGTAAGGACGGTCGAAAACGGCGTTGATGGTGAGGTCGAGCGTGTCGGAAAGGTTCTGGCGCGGCGTGAATTGGAAATCGGTCATCGAGAAAAGTCCCGTCGCATTCATCGCATTGGCCGTTTCAAGATACGAATTGTAACTATAAGGCTGTCGCGAGCGCAGGCGTATCGCACCCATCACCACGCGCGGACGAAGGGGCGATTTCTTGCCCTGATAGCGGATGGTGAACCATCGGCGACTCAGGCTGTCGGTCGGATTCTCGCGGAAGTTTTTCTGCAAATTCACGGTGATATTCCCGATGTAATACTTCCGGCAGGCCTCCTCGGGAATGCTGTCGGCGAGTTGCAGGCGCAGTTGTGCCTTTCCGGCCACGGCAAACGTGTCGGCCAGATAACTCGCATAGGCCGGCTGGTAGTTGAAATAGCCGTTGTTGCGGAAAAGGGTCGAGAGTCGCGTGCGCTCTTGCTCGAGGGCCGTAGCCGTGAAGGCATCGCCGGGGCGGAGATGGCTTTCGGCGGCGGTGGAGCGGACGAGGCTGTCCATTTCAAGGGGGAAGCCGACGTACTGGATGCTGTCGATGGTGAGCAGCGGGCCGAGTGCGACGTTGTAGCCGATTTTCGCCTTCTTGGGATTGCGCTGCTGAACGACCTGATAGTTCACCGTGCCACGCGAATAGCCGTGATTGCGGAGCACCGACTGCGCCACTTGCGCCCGCAACGCCGGATTCACCCTGCTCATCAGCACGGGAGCCTTGCCGAAAGAACTCGTCAGCCATTGCGAGAGTTTGTCGTCTTTGCCGGAAAATTCGTTCCATATCCATAACCGATACGGGAACGGCGTGCGATGGTAACTGCTGCCGAAAAGGGCTCCGTTGGGCGCGGTGGCAAGAGCCGCTTCGACTTCCGCCTGCGTTTCTATGAAATTCTGGTTGGCAATGGCCGAGGGAACGCCGTCGTTGGCGCGCTCGTAGGCGATTTTGGTCAGTCCCGTGAACAACTGGTCGCCCTCGGGAACGCCCTCCGTCGTGGAGCACGCCGCCAGAATCAGGCCAAAAACAGCGATTTTCGCCCCATTCCACACCTTTTTATATATCGTTTTACTCATTTTCTGAATCATTTTTTACACGAACCGTGTCGCGTCGGACTTCGGGCAGGCTCTGCTGCGAATCACCACGCAAGTTGAAAATATCCTTGAGTTGTTGGAGCGACCGCCGCCAGATGAAGCCCACG
>JAFUVC010000162.1 GCA_017483785.1 Prevotella sp. | reverse complement strand
TCGTTGCAGCCATCACCAAGGTATTCTCCATCGATGATGAAGAAGTGCTTGATGCACTGGTCAATGAATCTGATGAACTTGCTCATATCTGTGAATTATATCAATGTAAAATGGCGAGTTAGGAACTCCCGAAACTTAAATAAAAGGTAAAAAGGTAAAAAGGTAAAAAGTGAAATTGTAAACTCAGTCCAGAAAGGACGACGAGACCACAGACAGGGACTCTTCCGCCACCGTGCGGAGGAGTCCCTGTTTTTTTGTCGTATTTCGATTTCCGTCAGCAAAAAAATGTCGTCAGATTTGGAATTTTATCGAAAAATCAGTACCTTTGCACTCAACAACAACTGATTTGCTATGCAAAATGAAGTTTTAACATCCCCTCGCACCGACACCTACATTTGGGATGCTGGTTATGAGCGACCTACGGAACAGGAGCGTATTGCCACGTTTGTGTGTTCGTGCATCGAGTCTGTCGCTGAGAGTCTTGGCTGCAAGGCTTCCGAGGCATATCGGCGGATGGAGCGCGTAGACTTAATCCACGACTACATCATTCCGTGTTATGACACGCTGCATACGGAAAGCCGAGAGAATGTCACTTCCGATATTCTGGAGACATTGGCTTTTTGGGAAGAAAAGAAAGGAGTGAAGCAATGAAAACAGTATTTCACGGTTCGGTCGTTGAAGTGAAGGAGCCGTTGGTAGCAAACATTTAGGATTATGCTTAGAACAGACCAAATGTGGTATAAAATCGGTGGAGTGGTTATGGCATTGGCCAATCGGCTGAATGTCAGCCCTGAGCGTGCCCTAAAACTATTCTATGAGTCGGAAACCTGCGATGAACTGCACAATCCAGAAACGATGCTATACACTTTCAGCGACAATTATATTGCCGATGAGGTGATTGCTGAAAAAAGGATGATTTCCTAAACTTTTTTATTCACCCATTGCAAATGCTATAAACATAGCGCCCATCGGGGCTTTCGACGGTCGTGATGGGCGATGGGCGATGGGTGGTGGGTGATGATTCCCTAAAATTTTTCAAGACATTTTTCAAGTCGCGGCCGATGCCCTCGCCCGTGCATTTCAGCACGGCTTCTTTCATGGTCCAAAGGCGGATGAAGGCAATGTCGGGACGGTCGGAACGGCCGATACCGTGAAAAAGAAATTTATTTATCATCTGCAAAACTGGGACAATAGTAACCTTAGATGGCGAAAAAGTCTCTGTTTTTGCAAGTTTGTTTAATGGATTAAATAAAAATAGGAAAATATTTGTAAATTCATTAAACAATTTGTATATTTGCACCGTCATAAATGATAAAAATGAAAAGTGATGGAAAAACAAGTCTTGAAACAGATATTACGCGACAATCAACTTGAGGTGGAACGCTATGAGGTTGAACCGCGCGAACTTAATCTCGGCAATTTTCCCTGTCGCGTATTGGTGGGAGTTCGGCGGTCGGGAAAGTCGTATTTGCTCTATCACCACATTCAGCAACTGCTTGCCGAGGGTTACAAATGGGATGAAATCCTTTATCTGAACTTCGAGGATGAGCGGCTGGAAAATTTCGGCACGGAGGACTTCAACCGCCTGTTGGAGTGCCATCAGGAGATGTATGGCAAACGACCGATGCTGTTTCTCGACGAAATCCAAAACATCGACGGTTGGCATAAGTTTGCCCGACGTATAGCCGATTCTCAATATAAGATTTTCATCACCGGCTCCAATGCAAAGATGCTTTCTGGAGAAATCAACACCACGTTGGGCGGTCGTTTTATCATCGCCGAGGTCTATCCTTATAGTTTCAAGGAATTTCTTGCTGTCCATCAAGTAGCGTTTGACGAGAATGGCTTGCTGACAACCGACGGACGAGCCCGTGTGGTTCGTCATTTCGACGAATATCTGCACTCTGGAGGGCTACCTGCCGCTGCGCTGATGCCAGCCAAACGCAACTATTTGAGTAGCGTATACCAGAAAATATATATGGGCGACATCATTGCCCGCAACAAGATTACTAACGTGGCAGGAATCCGTGTGTTGGTCAGGAAAATGGCCGAGAGCATCTGCCGCCCCATCTCCTACAACCGCATCAACCATCTCTTGTCGAGCGTAGGCGGCAAACTCAGCCTTGCTACCACCATTAAATACATAGATTATTGTGAGGATGCGTGGCTACTGTTGCGCCTGCGGAACTATGCATCATGTTTGGCCGACAAGGAAAGCAACAGCAAATATTATTTTATCGACAATGGCATCCTCGGCTTGTTTCTCATCGACAAAGATGCTATGTTGCTGGAAAATATGGTGGCTTTGCATCTGTTCCGAATCTATGGCCACGATATGGACAGCGAGCGCGTTTATTTCTACCAGAATGGCTACGAAGTGGATTTCTATGTCCCCGAAGACGAACTGGCGATACAGGTTTGCTACTCTCTTCACGATGAAGAAACCCGCAAGCGCGAAATCGAGGCGTTGCAGAAACTGCCCAAGCATATTCCGTGTCAACGCCGCCTGATTCTGGCATACGACGAAGAAGACGCAATGACCGACCAGTATGGTGTCATCGAAGTTGTTCCTGTTTGGAAATGGATGCTTAGCATTTTTAATTATTCAAGGTAGCAGACGCTATAGAAGGCGATGTCGGAACGGCCGATTTCGTCCAGTTCGCGGTCGTTCATCGTATTGCGTGCAAGGGTGTCGCTGTAGCGGCCCAAACGTCGCCTACTACCTATACTTCTGTTCGTACAATGTGGACTGGAGCAACAACAACCGCTACACCGGCCTTAGCATCCGCCCCGTGCGCCGGTGATAATTAACAACAGACAATTTTTCCCCTCCACAGTTGCTCAAGAAACTGCTTGGCGGGCCAGATTTCGATGCCGTTGAGTTTTCTGGGACTTTCTTCTTGGGAAACGATGATGAGCCGGGCATCGGGATGCTCCTCGCTGAAGGCTTTCAGCCCCCGGGTGTCGCGGGAAGTCACGGATGCGGAAGACTTGACTTCAATGGCCACTTCGGCATCGCCAACGACGGCATCGACTTCATATTTGTTATCCTGCGTATGCCAGAAACGGAGCGGCTTTTCGATATTTTTATAGGACAGATAGGCGCGAAGTTCCTGAATAACGAGGTGTTCCAAGGCATGGCCATAGACATCGGTGCCTTGCTGGAGGGGCAGACGGCCTAACAGATGGTTGGCAATGGCGACGTCGAAATAGTAGAATTTCGGCGAGAGAATCACGCGACGCTTCACAACTTTCGTATAGGCCGGCAGGAAAAAGCCGAGCATCGTTTCTTCTAAAATCGTGAAATATTCCTTGATGGTCTTGGCCGAAACACCGCAGTCTTGGGCGATGTTCGTGAAATTCACAATCTCGGTATTGCTCAGTGCGGCCACCTGAAGGAAACGGGTGAACGAATCCAACTTCCTGACGATGGCCTCTTCCACGATTTCCTGCTGAAGATAGTCGCCGATGTATGCATTCAGGCGCTTTTTCGGATTTTCGGTCAGATAGTGACGGGGAAGCATCCCGTGGTTCAGCGCCCGCTGAATGTCGAAGTCTGGAATTTCTGCGCTGACGAAGGGGAACAGCGTGCATTTCACGGCCCTTCCTCCCAGCAGATTTGCTCCGCTGCGCTTCAGTTTTCGGGCACTCGAACCACTCAAAATGAACCTCAGCCCTTTATTTTCAATGAGCCAATGCACCTCGTCGAGCAGCGAGGGAACTTTCTGCACTTCATCGATGATGACTATCGACCCCTCGGCGAGCATTTCACATTCTTCGCGCAACTGTGCGGGACGCATTTGGAACACCATTCGCACATCGGTTTTCAGCAGGTCGTAAAGTTTCGCGTTGGGAAACAATTTTCTCAGCAAAGTACTCTTCCCCGTTTGACGTGAACCCCACAAAAACAGGCTGTCTTCCTTGATTTCTTCTAATTTCAGAATTCTTTCGAGCATAAATGATGATGTTAAATTTCAATTTCGCTGCAAAGATAATCATTAAAGGAGAATTTTGCAAATATTTTGCTGGAAATCTGAAGTGTTACTTCGGATTTTCTGTGGAAATCTGAAGTAGAACTCCTTTTTTATACATTATATTATTGTTTGTGTGCTGATGCTTTAAACTGGATTGGCCGCAGCATAGCAGACGCTATAAACAAACTTCTCGTCGGAGCTTACAACGGTTGTAAGTTCCGGCGATTGGTTTAGGACGTTTTTCAAGTCGCGGCCGATGCCCTCGCCCGTGCATTTAAGCACGGCTTCTTTCATGGTCCAAAGGCGGATGAAGGCAATGTCGGGACGGTCGGAACGGCCGATTTCCTCCAGTTCACGGTCATTCATCGTGTAGCGGGCAAGCGTGTCGCTGTAGCGGCCCACGGACTCGACGTCGATGCCCACGGGCCGGTCGCTCACGACGCAAATGGCCGCTTCGCGACAGTGGCTCAGGCTGAAATGGATGTCGGGCCGGCCGATAATCGACGGCTTGCCGTGCTCGCCAAACTCGAAAACGGGCTTCTCGGTGATGCCGTATTCCTTGCGCAGCCCCTCGCACAGCAGCAAATAGGCGGCGGCACACATCCGACGGCCCAACTCGTGGCGGTAGCGCAGGGCCAACTGGCGGCGCTGCTCCGAGAGTTCCGCAAGGGCTTCGTTGAGGTCGAAATCGAGCAAATGGTCGTTCAAATAAATCATATCAGGGGCAAAGTTACGAAAAAATCGGGAATTTCTTTTGGCATATCCAGTTTTTTTGCTAAATTTGCAGGTTGAAACATTGGGTGAAGCAGGCTTTTGCCGTCGCCACGTGTTTCAAACAGTGTAAATAACCCTAATCATCGAACTTAAAAAATTTAAAAAGATGAACTCTCAAGAAGATGTCCTGAAACAGGAACAGTTTGCCAATGAGCCGGTTGCCACGGAGAATGCAGCCGAAGTACAGAACACGCAAGAAGTTGTGGAGGAAACTCCCGTAGTAGAAGAAACTCCAGTTGTCGAGGAAGCCGCACCTGCTGCCGAAGAGGCGACTCCCGCCGAGAAGAAGATTTACACTTCGAAGCAAGAGGTTCTCGACCGCGTCAAGGAAATTGCTCATAGCGATGAAGCACCTGTGAAGGAGGAAGTGGATTTGCTCAAGACCGTTTTCTACAAACTGCACATTGCCGAGCGCGAGCAGCAGTTGAAAGAATATCTTGACGGAGGCGGCGACCCCGAGAAATATCAGGTGCGCCCCGACGACCAGGAGGAAATGTTCAAGGCCGAAATGAACATCATCAAGGAAAAGCGGGCCAAGGTTTTCCAACTTCAGGAGGCCGAAAAACAGCAAAATCTGCAGAAAAAACTTGAGATTATCGAGAAAATCAAGTCGATGGTGACCTCGCCCGACGAGGCCAACCGCTCGTATAAGGACTTCAAGGCCCTGCAAGACGAATGGCGCGAAATCAAGGCCGTTCCCGCCGAGAAAGCCAACGAACTCTGGCGAAATTATCAACTCTACGTGGAGCAGTTCTACGACCTGCTGAAACTCAACAACGAGGCTCGCGAATACGACTTCAAGAAAAACCTCGAACTGAAGACGAAACTCTGCGAGGCCGCCGAGAAACTGGCCGACGAGGCCGACGTCATCAGCGCCTTCCACCAGTTGCAGGAACTGCATCAGCAATACCGCGAAATCGGCCCCGTGGCCAAGGATTTGCGCGAGGAAATGTGGCAGCGTTTCAAGGCCGCTTCCACCGTCGTCAACAAGCGTCATCAGCAGCATTTCGAGGGACTTCGCGCCCGTGAAGAGGAAAATCTGCAAAAGAAAACCGAACTTTGCGAGAAGGTCGAGGCCGTCGCGAAGGAGGAAAACAAGGGCGCCGGCGATTGGGAAAGGCACACGAAGCAGATTATCGAACTGCAAAACGAGTGGAAAACCATCGGATTTGCCCCGCAGAAGATGAACGTGAAGATTTTCGAGCGGTTCCGCGCCGCTTGCGACGACTTCTTCACCCGCAAGGCCGAATATTTCAAGGATATGAAGCAGCGATTCGCTGAAAATGCCGAGAAAAAACGCGCACTCATCCAAAAAGCGCAGGAACTTCAGGACTCGACCGACTGGAAATCGACCGGCGACAAGTTCATCGCCCTGCAAAAAGAGTGGAAAACCATCGGAATGGTGCCCAAGAAACTCGGCGACCAACTCTGGAACGACTTCCTCGCCGCCTGCAACAAGTTCTTCGAGGCACGCAACGAGGCCACGGCCGGCATGCGCAACGAAGAGCGCGCCAATCTGGAAACGAAGCGCGGCATCATCGCCCAACTGAAGGAACTGGCCGAGAACGCCGGCGACGACATTCAGGAGAAAGTCCACGAATTGGTGGAGCAGTACAACCAGGTGGGCCACGTTCCCTACAAGGAAAAAGACAAACTCCACGCCGAATATCGCGAGATTCTCGACAAACTCTACAAAGACTTGAACATTTCCACCGCCCGCCGCCGCCTCGACAACTTCAAGAGCAGTCTGAAGAACATGGCCAAGCGCGGCGAAGACGCCCTCGACAACGAGCGCACGCGCCTCATGCGCCGCTACGAGCAGATGAAGCAGGAAATCCAGACCTACGAGAACAACCTCGGCTTCCTGAACGCATCGTCGAAGAAAGGCAACTCGCTCATCGACGAGATGAACCGCAAGGTGCAGAAACTCAAAGACGACCTGCAACTCACCTACGACAAAATCAAGGCGATTGACAACGAAAACCTTGCAGCAGAGGAAGCGGAAAACAAAATTCGTAAACAAAAACAACTCGGAGAAATGAAGACATTTTCAAGAAATATCTTATTCCTGTTCGTCTTCTTCCTGTGTAGCACGAGCGTGCAGGCACAGGTGAAGAACTATTGTGTCCAACTGTCGCCGGAGGGAAGCATCAACTGCGGCCCCATGCCCGAACTCGACACGCTGAAGAACTACACCGTGCAATTCTGGATGAATGCCGACAAATGGACCAACGGCGCAACCATCCTTTCGCGCGGAAACAGCCTGCGCGTGCAGACAACCACGACGCGAGCCCTCCGTATCACCGCAGCAGGAAAGACGGTCAACGTGACGAACGCCGCATTCGTGGCAGGAAACTGGGTTCACGTCATGTTCATGGGTAGCGCAACAAGGATGAGAGTGTTCGTCAACGGAAAAACGGCAATGACAGAGCGAAACGACTACACGCTTCCGGTCGAAGACGAACCATTCATGATTGGCGGCGGATTTGAAGGCCGCATCGACGAAGTGAGGGTCTGGGACGTCGAAATGACCCCCGACTACGACTATTTCGTCAACAACACGCTCAACAAATGGGTGCCGCAACTGAAAAATCTGGTGCTCTACTACAAGTTCGACCAGGAACTCTGCCCGAACATTGTCGATTACAAGGCACTTTTCAAGCCAGGAAAGTTCAACCACCACGGCATCATGTCGGCGCAGGGCGTGGAGCGACAAGCCGTGACCGACAACCGAGGCCTGCCTTACCTGCTCAACGGAGCCTACGTCGATACCAAGCGACTCTTCGACACGGCCATTCCGCGCGACCAATTCCTGTTGTCAAACGACATCATCGTTCTGGGAGTTAACGTCTATCGCGACGGACACTTAGGAGCAACACTGCCGAACGACCATGCCACGCTGAATGGCGTGCAATATCTGGAGGAATATCAAGGACGAACCGGCGTCATCTCGCTGAGAGGCACGACGGCCTCGCGAATGACCTGTCCGGAATCGGTTATCGGCGAGCGCGACAACTATACCTTCGAGACGTGGATTTATCTGGAAAAATGGACTGAGGGAGCCTATATTTTTCGCCGCGAGACCGACGACAAAAAGCATGGATTCTCCATCAGCCTCGGTAAGGAAGACACACGTCAGGTCATCGTCCGCGTCAATGGAAACCAGTTTGTGAACACCAATTCGCTGGTAGTTGGAAAATGGATGCACTTCGCCGTGTCAACCTACAACGGCGGAACCGTCAAAAACACATTCCTCTTCACCTTCAACGGCGCCGAGAAATGGGCGGCTGCAAGCATCTCTGACAACAGCACCGACTCCAAACCGACGGGAATGGACAACTGCAAGGCATACGTCGGTGAAAGGCTCTCGGCAAAACTCGACCAAACCATGTTCTGGAACACGAGTTTCAAAACCAGCGATTTGAGGAAACACAAGGACGACGATTTCCCCAAACCCACCGTGACCGGACGGTTAAGCGCTTGGGAACATGGCGATTGGGCATACCCGTGGTCGTATCCGGGAGTGGCCTATTACAGGTACGATTTGCCCAAAAGACCTGGCCACGACTCCTTCTCGCAGGATGATTTCAGATGTCAGATGGACGAAATTTACAAAGGCTATCGCGGCTATCAGGTTCGCATTTCCGTATATGCCGGAAACTGGGCCGGAAGCGGTATGGACTGGAACTGGACAGAGGTTGCAGCCGATCCGGAGAGGAGAAAAATCTTCGCGGCAGACCTCGCCAAAATCTCGGAATATTACGAAGGCGTGGAACTCGACCTCGAATGGATGGACGGCCTGCAGACCAACCTCGGACTTCTGGGCGACGAAATTATGAAAGCACTGCCCAAGGGCAAGACGCTCATGATTTCCCACCACCAATACGGCGCCTACCAGTATCCGAAGGAGAAAATCGGCTCGGTAGATGGCTTCACCTTCCAGCAGTACGGCAATCAGGAAGGCTGGTTCAGATATTCCAACTTCGTCAATGGCTACAACGCCTTCAGGAATTACGGCTATCCCGACGATAAAATCTACCTTTCCTACAGCACAACCACCTCGTTTGGCTATAAAGATGACGGTTCGCAGACCGACATCGCCGGCGTGGGCTGGGGACTCATGGACGGCAACTACAAGCCCGCCACCAACGGCGAACCCGAGGCTCGCAAACTTAATGGATGGACCTATTATTTCACCGGCCCCATTCAGGTGTATAACAGGGCGAAATTCTGTGTGGAGAAGAACGTAAAAGGCATCTTCTACTGGGATATGAACAACGACATGTATCCCGGACACAAATACAACCTGTCTAAAGCCTGCAACTATGGCCTTGCCAGCAATGTCGATACGCTCGTGACCGAAGTTGACGTGAACCACGTCGTGACGGCCATCGACCGCGTGAGCACCGGCAACGACCGGCAGCAGGTGCAGATTCAGTACAACCAGAAGACACAGACCGTCAGCGCGCTGGCACCTCGCAACGAGCAGGTGCTCGGCATGGATATCTATACTACCTCTGGAGCAAATGTCCGTTCGGCAAACGGGGCCGTGGCTTCCACCGCCGTGATGCCCGCCGGAGTATATGTCGTCAAAGTCAAACTGGACAACGGACAAAGTGTCAGCCGCAGTTTCGTGAAACGATAAATCCTACATGAAACACAAACTTGCTATCTGGCTACTCATTTTTTTTCTTGCACAGTCGTTCGCTGTGCAAGGAAAGAATGTTTCTGGGCCTGAATCGAACCCCGTGAGCGACATGCTGGAGCGCATCGACCGCGGAGCGTCGAAAAAGTTTCGGTTTGTGGTGGAAAACGACGGCTCTTCACGCGAAAACTCCTTCTTCGAACTGTCGCAAAAAGGCTCGAAAGTGCTGGTGAAAGGCGACTCGTGGGTAAGCATTGCCACGGGCGTGAACTGGTATCTGAAGCACTATTGCGGCATCCACATTGCGTGGGACAACCCTCGCGCGACGCTTCCCGCGAAACTTCCGCGTGTGAAACGGCCTGAGCGACACGCCACGCCGCTCACGCTACGCTACAACTTTAATTATTGCACGTTCAGTTACACGATGGCCTTCTGGGACTGGGCACGCTGGGAACAGGAACTCGACTGGATGGCGCTGCACGGCGTGAATCTGCCGCTGGCCGTAGTGGGCGAGGAGTGCGTGTGGCGGAAAGTGCTGCTGCGACTGGGCTACTCCGACGACGACGTGAGTCGATTCATTGCCGGGCCGGCTTTCCTTGCGTGGTGGGAGATGAACAACCTTGAGGGCTGGGGCGGGCCGCTTCCAGACAGTTGGTACGCGCAGCAGGAGGCACTGCAAAAGAAAATCCTCCAGCGCATGAGAGCGTGGGGCATGGAACCCGTCTTGCCCGGCTACGGCGGCATGGTGCCGAGCTTTTTCGGGAATGCCACGGGCGGCGGAAAGTGGAACGGCTACACCCGTCCGGCCTTTCTGCAACCCACCGACGCCCAATTCCGCGACATGGCGACGATTTATTACGAGGAACTGACCAAGATGTTCGGCCAGGCCAACTACTACTCGATGGACCCGTTCCACGAGGGCGGAAACGTGGCCGGAATCGACCTCGGTGCGTCGGGAAAGGCCATTCTCCACGAGATGAAGCGCGTGAATCCGCAGGCCGTTTGGGTGATTCAGAGTTGGCAGGAAAACCCTCGCAAGGCACTCATCCAAGACCTGCCGAAGGGCGATTTGCTCATTCTCGACCTCTACAGCGAGTGTAAACCGAAGTGGAACGACTACGGAAGCCACGACTGGCTGTTCTGTATGCTCGAAAATTTTGGCGGAAACGTGGGGTTGCACGGCCGAATCGACCAACTTTTGGGCAATTTCGAGCAGGCGATGCGAAATTCATCCGTGAAAGGCATCGGTTTCACGCCCGAAGGCCTGGAAAACAACCCCGTGATGTTTGAATTGATGAGCGAACTGCCGTGGTGCTCGTTGCCGCTTTCTCCCGACTTCAAAACGCAGTGGATTCGCGCCTATTGCCGTGCCCGCTATGGCGTGAGCGACGCCGGAATTGAAGCCGCGTGGCAGATTTTGGCGAACACCATCTACAACTGTCCGCCCGACAACGACCAGCAGGGCACGCACGAGAGCATTTTCTGCGCCCGTCCCTCGACGAAGGCCTATCAGGTTTCCACGTGGTCGGGCATGAAAGACTATTACGATGCCGACGACACGCGTCGCGCGGCTCAACTTTTCATCAAATCTGCCGAAAAATTGCTGGGCAAGGGCTCGCCGCTGACCGCCTCGGGGCGAAACAACCTCGAATACGACCTCGTCGATATCGTGCGGCAGGCATTGGCCGACCAAGGCCGGCAGGTTTACGAGCAGGCGATGGCCGACTTCAACGCCCGCCGTCGGGATGGTTTTGAGAAAAAATCGAGGAAGTTTCTCGATATGATTCTCGCCCAAGACCGCCTTTTGGGCACGCGCGAGGAATTCCGCCTCGGCCGATGGACGGAATCCGCCCGCAGTTTGGGCCGAACCGAGGCCGAAAGCAACCTTTACGAATGGAATGCCCGCGTGCAAATCACGACGTGGGGCGACCGCCTCTGCGCCGACCGAGGCGGCCTGCACGACTACGCCCACAAGGAATGGCAGGGCCTTCTGCGCGACTTCTACCACATGCGCTGGTGCAAATTTTTCGATGCTCTGACCGAAAACCTCGCCGCAAACGCCGATTCCGCCCCGAAATCCATCGACTGGTACGCCCTCGAAGAGCCGTGGACAAAGCAAACCGAGTCGTATTCGCCAAAAGCCGACGGCAATGCATTGGAAGTCGCCTCGGACGTCTGGGCAAGGTATTTGTCGAAGTAATTCAATATTTTCCAGCGGAAAGTCCTTCTGTTTCAAAAAAATATTGTACCTTTGCCCAAAATATTATAGTTTTTCGGATATGATGAAACGACTTTTGTTTTTAGCAGCGCTTCTGTGTGCTGTCAGCCTCTCGTCGGAGGCCAAAAAGAAGAAAACGGTAAAGAACAACCCATTGTTATCTACTGTGAAAAAAGACTCTGTGGGAGCCGAAGTCCAGAAAATCAAGAAGGATGCAACCATGAAAAAGGGCCTGTTTACCGTCTATTTCAACGAAAAAACGGGAAAACTCCATTTCCAGATACCCGATTCGGCCTTGTCGAAGACCTACATGCTGGCGAGTCGCATTTCATCGACCAGCGACGGGCAGGACTACGTGGCCGGACAGATGAACATCCAGCCGATGCTCATCACGTTCTCCACAGACGGCAGAAACGTGTATATGCACCAGATTCAGAACCTGAAAACGGTGTCGGAAACAGACCCCATCGCCTCGGCTTTCAAGAAAAACAACCTTAACCCCATCTTGAAAGGTTTTAAGGTGGCGGCGAAAGACTCGTCGAGCGTGTTTATCGACGTGACGAACTTCTTCGGCACCAACGAGAAGAGCATCAGCCCCATCAAGGATTCCGACCCCGTTTCCAAGTTGCTCGGCGGCAGCAACGGCCTGAAAGGCACGTTCTCGGCCGACGCTTCGGGCATCAGCATGGTGAAGGCCTTCGAGAAAAACATTGAAATCGAGACGCTCCTGTCGTACATGACCACGGGCGCGGTCGTGAAGCCCTATTCCGTCTATGTGAGGCGCTCGCTGTTCATTTTGCCCGACAATCCCATGCCCATGCGCTATCAAGACAATCGGGTGGGCTATTTCTACACGAACAAAGACAAATTCACGACCGATGAAGACCGAATCGACCAGCGTTCCTACATCAACCGTTGGCGTCTGGAACCGAAAGAGGAAGAGCGCGACCTGTATTTCAAAGGCGAACTCGTGGAGCCGCAGAAGCCCATCGTTTTCTATGTCGATACGGCATTTCCAGAAAAATGGCGCCACACCATCCGCGAAGGCATTGAAATCTGGAATCGGGCCTTTGAGAAAGCCGGATTCAAGAACGCCGTCCGCGCCTACGACTATCCGCAAGACGACCCGCAATTCGACCCCGACGACATGCGCTACAACTGCTTCCGCTATGTCGTCACCGCCACCCAGAATGCCATGGGGCCGAGTTATACCGACCCCCGGACGGGCGAAATCCTCGCCGCCGACGTCATCTGGTACCACAACATCGTGTCGTTGCTCCACAACTGGCGTTTCGTGCAGACCGCAGCCGTGGACAAGCGCGTGCGGAAAGTGGTTTTCGACGACGAAGTCATGCAGGAGTCGATGAAATATGCCGCTTCGCACGAAATCGGGCATACGCTGGGGCTCATGCACAACATGGGAGCCAGTTATTCCTTCCCCGTTGAGCGCCTGCGCGACGCTGCATTCACACAAAAATACGGAACCACGCCGAGCATCATGGACTATGCCCGAAACAACTATGTGGCCCAGCCCGGCGACATGGAAAAAGGCGTGAAACTCACACCGCCCGACTTGGGCGTGTATGACATCTACGCCATCAACTGGGGCTATCGACTCATCAAGGATGCGAAGACGCCAGCCGAGGAAAAGGCCACGCTCGACCGCTGGATAGCCGAGAAGGCCGCCGACCCGATGTATGAATTCGGAGCGCAGCAGGTGTTCAGCACCGTTGACCCCACCGACCAGACCGAAGATCTCGGCAACGACCACATCAAGGCCAGCAACTACGGCATCAGCAACCTGAAAATACTCGTCAAGAATTTCGACTCATGGATGATGGAAAAGGGCGAGCGCTATGACAATATCGACGATTTGTATCGCGAAATCGGAAAGCAATATACCCGATACGTCAGGCACGTCGTGCCCTACATCGGCGGCATCCGCTACGAGGAAATCCGTCAGGGCGACAACAAGAAAACCGCCAAGAACTACATCGGCAAGCAAAAGCAGAAGGAGGCCATGAAGTGGCTGCTGAACGAAGTCCGGACCTGCGACTCGTGGCTGTTGCCGAAGGATTTGATGGGAAAAATCGAAATCGACCTGAACACGAACCAGAAACTGCGCAGTCAGATTGTGGCGGCCCTGCTTAACGGCTCTGCGCTCTATCGCATCAAGGAAGGCGGAGAAATCAACCCTGCGGCCAATTACAAACTCGACGATTACCTTGAAGATTTGACCACTCTGCTTTTCATCGCTCCGTCGGGAGGCGTTTTGGGCGATGCAGAACAAGAACTGGAGAGTGCCGCCATTGCACAGATGATAAGCAGCAGCGGACTGAAAGGCAGTGCGAGTGCCGGCAGCGCGTCGCCAACAAAGGTAAATGACAGTTTTTGCGGCTTCGACACGCAATTTGCCCGATTCAATCTGGGTGTATCGACGCTCTCGAAGTCCCAGATGGGCGCAATCATGACCGGCAGACTGCAAAAAGTATTGCAAAAATACAGAAGTTATCGGACGTTTGCGAAAGGCAGTACCCGCGACTTCTACGACTACCAGATACTCCTGATAGAAAAAGTTTTGTCCAACAAATAACCGAAAATGCTCATGACCAAAAGATTTCTCAGTTTTATCATACACTCACTGCTGTTTTTGGCGGTTTCCCTTGATGTTCAGGCCCAAAATGCGGCCATTCTCACGGGAAAAGTAACCGATTCGGGCGGTGAAATGCTCATTGGCGCACAAGTTCGCTGGAAAGACGCCAAGACTGGTACGGTGACCGACGTTGACGGCAATTTCAGCATCGCGAGGTCGCAGACAACTTCCACGCTCGTCGTCTCCTACATTGGCCATAAACAGAAGGAAATTGACGTTACGGCAGGTCAGAAAAGCGTGGAAATCGTCATGGAAGACGACGCCCAGAGCCTCGACGAACTCGTTGTTGTGGGCTATGGCATTCAGAAAAAATCGTCGCTCACGGGCTCCGTGGAAACCATCAAGGCCGACGACCTGCTGATGATGCCGACGATGAACCTCGACCAGGCGCTGACGGGTCAAGTGGCCGGACTGCAGGTTCTGCAAGCCACGGGCGACCCCAGCACGGCACGCGAGGCCGATCTTCACATTCGTGGCATCAATTCAGCCCCTTTGCTCGTGATTGACGGTGTTCCACGCTTCGGAACGAACACCTCCGACGGCGAAATGCGCCTCTCGGACCTGAATCCCGACGACATTGAGAGCGTCACCGTGCTCAAAGACGCTGCCGCTGCCGCAGTTTACGGCGCGCGTGCGGCCAATGGCGTGATTCTCGTGCAGACCAAACGCTCGGAAGGCAACCAGAAGGTGCGGCTGAACTACCGCGGACAGTTCAACCTGCAAGAGGCCACCCATCTGCCGGAATTTCTCAATGCCTACGATTTCGCCGTTCTGCGCAACCGGGCCATAGAGAACTCTGGCTCGACCATTGCGCCCTATACCGCCGAACAACTCGAGCAGATTCGCAACCACAGCAATCCGAACGTATATGGCGACGAAAACCTGCTGGACTATCTCGACAAAACGGGCTGGAGCACCACCCACAGCCTTTCGGCCAACGGCGGAAACAATTTCGTGAAATACTACCTGTCGTTCGGTTACGCCGACACGAAAGGACTCTACAGCGGAGTAGGCCGAAACCGCCTGAACTACATGGCGAAAATCGATGCCACGCTCACGAAGGGCCTTGTCCTCTCGGTTGACGTCAACGGCTCGCGCACAAGGGCAAAAAATACCAGTTTTACGACCGTTGATGCGGCTTACAGCTTCTCGCCCGTGCAGGTTCTCCGCTTCTCCAACGGCCTGCTCGCCAGTGCCGACGGCAGCAACCCGCTCATCAACATTGAGGGACTGGGCGGCTATCGGCAGGACAACTACAAGATGAACACCATCACGACGACGCTCAACTGGGAAATCCCTTGGGTGAAAGGGCTCAGCGCGTATATTCGCGGGACATTCGACGACAACAGCCAAGTCAGGAAGATTTTCAGCAATCCCGTGACGCTCTACACCTACGACAGCGCCGCCGACACCTATACGCCGAATCCCAACACGGTATATCCCACGGCCAAAGTCTCGCTCTCGCAGTACGACCAGTTCTACGACAGCCAACTCTACGAAATCGGCCTCAATTTCAACCGGACTTTTGCCGAAAAGCACGACGTGGGAGCCACGTGGGTGGCCAACTACCAGCGCACGCACTCCCTTTACATGCAGGGCGTTAACCAAGACAAGGGAATTTTTCCGGAAACGATGGGAACAGCCCTCTCCGACATGACTTTGACGGGCAACGAAACCAAAAACCAGCGTGCCTCGATGATTGGCCGTGCCAATTACGGCTACGACAGCAGGTATTTCTTTGAGTTCAGTTTCCGACTCGACGGCTCCAACAATTTCGCACCCGAAAACCGATGGGGATTCTTCCCCTCATTCTCGGCGGCGTGGGTGCTTTCCAACGAGAAATTCTTCCGCAACTGGAACCAGAAAGTCATCTCCAACGTCAAGTTCCGCGTTTCAACGGGCTGGCTCGGCAACGACGGCGTGGTTGGCCCGTATTCATACCTGAAAACCTATCTCGAAGCACCGGGTTCAGGCTACCAAATCGGCAGTTCCTATCGTCCGGGACTCATCATGAACGGCAATCCCAACCCCGACCTCACTTGGGGAAAGACCCACGACTACAACTTCGCCACCGACCTCGGCTTCTGGAACGGGCGCATCGGCATTACGTTTGAATACTTCATCCGCTACGAAACCGACAAAATCACGTCGGCTCCCGATTACCTCTATCCCTATTCCACGGGCGTGAACGGGAATGTGCCGAGCCTGAACTTCTCGAAATTGAAGGCTTGGGGATGGGATTTGAGCGTCAACCACCGCAACACCATCGGAAAATTCAAGTACAACGTAGGCTTCTCCATCGCGAAGTCTGACGACAAATATCTTGACTTCGGCGACGAAAGTGCCCAGAACGCAAACCTCCGCCGAAAAGGCAACAGCAGCATGGTGTGGACGATGTACAAGGCCGACGGACTCTTCCAGAGTTGGGAGGAAATCGCCGGATGGGCCGACCAAGACGGACAGGGCAACGCCACGCTCGCCCCGGGCGACATCAAGTATGTGGATATGGACGGCAACCATAAAATCGACGTCAACGACATGGTTTACGTCAAGAATTCATCCTATCCCGACATGGACATCGCCCTCCGCTTAGGCGCATCCTACAAAGGATTCTTCATCAACGCCATGTTCCAAGGCGAAAAAGGCTACAAGAAGAACATCACGGAGTATTATTCCCTCGACAACGGCACCTTGCAGCGGTTCCAGACCTATCACCTCAACAACACTTGGACGGAAGAAAACCCCAACGCCGCTTATCCGCGCATCAAGTTCGTGACCAGCAGCGACAACAACCGCCGCACATCGACCTTCTGGGTGCAGGACTGCAACTTCATCCGCCTCAAGACGCTCAACATCGGCTACCAGTTCCAGCAGGCAACGCTGAAAAAACTCCGCCTCTCGTCGGCAAGCATCGCCCTGCAGGGAAGCAACCTCTTCACCATTTCCGACCTGACCGACATGGACCCCGAGCAGACCAGCCGGGGCTATCCCATTCAGCGCAGCTACGGCGTGACACTTAACATTGGTTTCTAAACACATTACACAGCATGATGAAAATACGTAACTTAATCATAGGCGGCCTGCTGGCGGTTTCATTACCGCTGATGACCAGTTGCAACAACCTGTTCGACGACGCCCCCATCAACCAGATTTCAGATGAGACGACATGGACCAACTCCATGCTGCTCGACGAATACGTCAACACATGGTATCGCAACATGAACAACGGATTCAACCATTTCATCTTCACGATGTCGGGCTACGGCTCCATGTCGCGCTATTTCCTGCCGTGGTTTGGCGACCAGATAACCGTGGGGAGAAGCGACTGGCTGAATTCCGGCTACGGCGACATTCTCAAGGGAAACGAAACCACCATCACGGCATGGGCACAAAACCTCTGGAGCAACTACTATACGCAGATTCAATACATCAATTCGTTTTTCGAGAACAGCCAGCGAGTGCCCGACGCGGTTCAGCGGACGCGCATCACGGGCGAGGCCCATTACTTCCGCGCCTACTACTATTACCTGCTGTGGCAGCGTTTCGGAGGCTCCCTGCTCATCGACCATGTCATCGACCCGCTGAAAAATCCCGAAAAAACGCCGCGTGCGTCCTATCAGGAAATGGTCGATTTCATCGTGAAAGAGGCCGAAGCGGCAGCAGAAATCCTGCCCGTCAGCCACGATGCGGCCAACACGGGACGGGCCACCAAGGGAGTCGCACTGATGCTGAAAGCCAAAACCTATTTCTGGGCAGCCAGCGAGCATTTCCAGAACAAGGAAAAGAACTACCTCGGCTTCACCGACGACCAGTCGCGCGCGATGCTCGCAAAAGCAAAGCAGGCCTACGAAGAACTCTTTGCCCTGAATGCCTACGCGCTGATTCCTATCGCCGCAACCACGCAAGACGGCATCAAGGAGGAATATCGCAAGATTTTCCTCACGAAAAACAGCCAAGAATCCATTTTCGAGGTGCAGCACTCCGACGACGGCGACTATGCCAACAAGTTCGGACACCGGCTCGACCGATATGCCGCAGCACCCTCGTTCACGGGAACCTACTGCGCCTACATCCCCACCCACAACCACGCGATGGAGTACGGAATGCGCAACGGGGCAACCTATGACGAGCAAAATCCCTATGCCAACCGCGACTACAGGTTCTACGCCAACATTCTCTACGACGGAAGCACCTATCGCGGCCATCAGTTGGAAATCCATACGACCGACGGCGTGGCAGGCGCAGACCTGAAGCCCTACGGGACATCCACGACTGCCGGCTACACCCTGACGGGATACTACATGGCGAAATTCCTCGACGAGAGCCAGACCATCGACAACAACGACACCTACGCCAGCAAGCAGAACTACATCATCTGGCGACTGGCCGAAGCCCTGCTCGACTATGCCGAGGTCTGCTTCCGGCTCGGCGATGCTGCCACCGCCCTGCAACAGGTAAACGCCATTCGCACCCGCGTTCACATGGACGCATACGACACCATCACGCTCGAGCAGATTCTCCGTGAGCGCCGCGTGGAAATGGCCTTCGAGGAAACCACCTATTGGGACTTCTTCCGCCTCGGAACAGCCATGGAAATGCTCAATGGCGGCACAAATCCCCTGAAAAAAATCGACGTCACGGTTAAAAACGGCGTGACGACCTACACCGTGAGCAATCTCGACCGCAGGGCCAAGAACAACTGGGTTTTCACCGAGAAAGAATATTACTTCCCCATCCCCTGGAGCGAAATCAAATATCAGGGAATTGAGCAGAATCCGGGTTGGAGCGAAATATAAAACCAACGAAACCATCTAAAAAAACTATTGTTTCACTAAAAAAGAAAAATTATGAAGAAAATGTTTACTTTAATGGTGCTGTCGCTGCTCTGCACGCTGACGACAAGCGCTCAGGGGTACAACCTCTTCTCCGCAGAAGACGTGGATGAGAACGGCTGGCTCTGGTTCAACACACAGGAGAAAATCGACAAATACGTCGGTCTGTGCAACGAAGACGACTACACCGTGAACCCCAACGGTAAGCCCGTCCAGATGGCTTATGCCAACATCACGCCCGACTATCCTGAAACCGTGGCCGACCCAGAAATGTATGGAGCCGACACGGAGGGCTATGTCGTTGGCGACGACGAAGTGAAGTCCGAAGAACTCATCAAAGGAGCCATCGCTCTGGCCCCTGCTTCGGGCATGATGAGCCCAAACGGCGGATGCCTCATTCTCAATCTGCCCTCTTGCTCCACCATCAGCCTTTATTTGAGTTCTGAGGCAAGAATGCTGATAAGAACCTTGAAATTGTCGCCGGAGTATGCCATCGACGACGACGGCGGCGACGGAACGGGAAACACCAAAGTCATTTGTTCAAAAGCCTCCGTGTTCAGTTCTTTGCATTCTGCAGGTCAGTATAAATGGGAAACGGCGGCCACCACAAACAACGGAAACAACACGGGAGTGACTTTCGTTTCTGACGACAAGGTCTATTTCGCCTTGCAAAACTGCCACTATTATCCAATTTTCGTCCACGGCATCAAAGTGACCACGCCGAAGGATGAACTGGCCTTCATCAACGAAATTACAAATGCCGACAGCAATGTTGCCGAAAAACTATACTCCGTAGATGGAAAATACATGGGCAAACGCAAGAATGCGGCTAAAAAAGGCGTTTATGTCGTCAAAAAAGGCAACAAAACGCAAAAAATGGTTGTCAAATAGTCTCGTTTTGCCACAGTACATTTTTTGTATCTGCATTCTGCTCTGTCCGGCACTGACGCTGTCGGGTCAGACCACCATTAAGGCGTATGTCGAACCCTTGCTGACGACGGCATGGGGGCAGGATGCTCCATATTATAATATGTGTCCGACGAAAACCAACGGCAGCGGCGAGGAGCAGCACTGTCGGGTGGGATGCGTGGCCTGCGCCATGGGGCAGGTCATGAATTACTATCAGTATCCTGAAGTCGGAAAAGGCTCGTGGACCGACATTTTCAACTCCGCTGCAACGGCCAATTTCGGAGAGACGCACTACGACTGGACGAATATGCGCGACACTTACGTTGGCAACTATTCCGACAAGGAAGCAGAAGCCGTTGCCACGCTGCTCTACCACTGCGGCGTGGCCGTGAACATGATTTACGGACTGCAATCGAGTTCCACATTCACCAGTTTCGCCAACAACCTGACTACGGCCCTGACCCGCTATTTCGGCTATGAGTCGAAGGGGCTTCGGAGCGTCAGCCGCAGCCAATATACCAAAGAGGCGTGGCTGCAACTGATTTACGAGACCCTCTCCGCCGGGCAACCCATCATCTACAGTGGAAACAGCACCTTGATGGGCGGACATACTTGGGTCATCGACGGCTACGACGAAGACGGGAAACTGCACATGAACTGGGGATGGTACGGTCGCTCAAACGGCTATTACGACATTGATTTGACGGAAATCGGGCTGGATTTCAACCAAAAGCAGTCGATGATCATCGGTATCCGTCCGCCTGCGGACGCGAATGCCATCAATTTGCCCGCCTGTTCCGAAAAAACTTCGGAAATCTACACCATCGACGGCAGGAGATGCACTTCCGCGGGCAATCTCCCCAAAGGAATATACATCATCAACAAGAAAAAAGTCATCATCAAATAAACCGAACTATGAAAAAAATCTGGCTACTCGGCATTTTCGCACTGTTAGGAACGGCAAATCTCCTTGCCGACAACCTCGTGAAAAGCAACTTGGTCTGTTTTGTCAGATTCGCTGACGAAACAGACGACGACGTGTTTGACAACTTCAATTTCTCGCACTACCAGACGCTGTTCAACGGCACGGAAAGCGGAGCAAACACGGTTTACAACTATTTCAAGCAGGCTTCCTACGGCAAACTCGACTGGACGAGCGTGTTCTACCCTGCGCCCAACGACACGAAAATCATGTCATATCAGGCTCAGTATGCCCGCGGATTCTATCAGCGCAAGAGCAGCATCAATCCCGATGGCTACGACGAGGACGATGCCACGGCGATGGCGGCCCGCGAACGTGCCTTAGTCAAGGAAATCATCAGCCATTTGAACGAAAATGTCGCCCCGGAAACCGTGATTGATGCCGATAACGACGGAATCGTGGACAATCTGACGATAGTTCTCAGCGGCTCGTCTGAAATCAGTGCCAGAAACCTGTTGTGGCCGAAACGCTCCGACCTCGTTTCCGCCACCAACGAATTCTCCATCAACGGCAAAAAAGTGGTCGGATACATCCTGACATTCGACAAATCCAACGGCTTCAACCTCGAAAAGCCCCTTCTTCTCAACACGGGCGTGCTCTGCCATGAAATGTCGCACGCGCTCGGCACTTACGACCTCTATCATGTAGCCGACAACCTCAATCCTGTGGGCATTTGGGACTTGATGTCCGATAACCAGACGGTGGCGCAAAACATGACGGTCTATACCAAATGGCGCTATTGCAAATGGCTGGAAGAGGAGTACGGAACCGACGGAATTCCCGAAATTTCAGCCCCCGGAACCTACACGCTGAACCCCGTTGGAAGTGCTACGCCTGAAAACATCGCCTACAAGATAAAACCCATCGGCAGCAACGAATATTTCGTGGTTGAATACCGTAAGAAAGAGGGTTTCGACAGCAGTCTGCCCGAATCGGGACTGATTATCTACCGCATCAATCCCAATTTCAGCGGTGGAAACATCGGCTACAACGGCACCACACGCCTCGACGAGCAATACATTTTCCGGCCGGGAGGCACACTGACGGCCGACGGACAGATTCTGAAGGCGGCTTTCAGCGCGGAAAACGGGCGGACAGCCTTCGGCGGAGAGGCCGAACAGAAGCCTTTCTACAGCGATGGCTCGACGGCGAATTTTGCCATTGCCAACATCACTTCCGCAGGCGAAACCATCTCTTTCGACCTCTTGGAAAGTCCCAAGCAGTTGATTGTTTCTGAAAATGAAATTACCTTGAACGGGCAGGAAAACAGTTCGGCCAGCGTCATCATCTCCTGCGACGACGCATGGAGCATCACGGGAACGTCCGAATGGCTGCTCGTTTCGCCTGAAAGCGGAGCGGCAAGGGCCACCGCGCAAGTGAGCATTTCCGCAAAAACCGACAATACGACAGGCACAGAGCGGCAGGCAGTCCTGACCGTCAGCAGCACGGCAGACGCCACACTCTCGAAAACCATCATCGTCAGGCAAGAGCAGAAAACCAGCGGCGTGCTTCTTTTCGATAATTTCGAGAACACGGCGAACCCGCTCGGCTGGGAAATCGAAAACAGCGGAGAGGAAGGCAAAGGCTGGCAATATACCGAGGGAACTCCCGACGGAAAAGCCAAGAAAATGGTCAACAGCGGCACCCACGCCATGACCATGACCGAGGCTTTCTGGGGTGGGGAGCATCAGGTGGCTAAACTCACCTCGCCGTCGTTTGCCAACGGAAAAACGCTCTCTTTCTACTCCCACACCAATGGCGGAAATGCCACGCCGAGGGAAAAGCCGTATTATTTGGTTGAAGTCAGCAGCGACGGCGGCGCAACGTGGCATTCGCTCTTCAATGTGCTGGGCGACTATCCGCGCGACGAGAACGGAAACACCATCACTGCCGGAGCCGGATACGTCAAAATCACGCTCGATTTGTCGGAATATTTGTCAGCCGACATGAAAATCCGCTTCCATTGCTACGACACCGACAACGACGGACTGAACTACTGGTGGCAGATTGACGACGTGGAAATCATGGCCGACGATTCGTCTGGAATCCAAACTCTCGACGGCTCGCGAGCCCGTTCCGAAAGCCCGATTTACACCCTCGACGGCCGGAAGACCTCGAAAAAACAGCCGCTGAAAGGCGTTTACGTCACGCAAGGAAAGAAAATTCTCGTTCAATAAAAAACCGAAACCCTTTATGAAAAGGGTTTCGGAAATTGAGCGTTGGGGTACCCGGACAACAAAGCGTTAAATCCTATCGATTTCTGTCTAATTCAAATGTTTGTAAATCTCTGAAAATA
>JAFUVC010000161.1 GCA_017483785.1 Prevotella sp. | reverse complement strand
GTCCATCCTTTACACATTTACTGTATTCTGTTATAGAGACTAAGCTACTGATTTATTTCTAAGCCACCAGCAATTCTCTCATATCTCTATCAAGATGTTTGACTAAACTATAAATTGTTCCACCGATGGCAGCACTTAATTCGTCATCCAGCGCAATTCCAAAGTCGGTCTGAAATCCATGAATCCTTGCCTATTCACTTTTCCTTTTTACATTTCTTCCTTCTTGCTACTTTCCTCAAACACCCGTTGCAATTCGTCCTTTGGTGGCAGGGCTTTCAGGAGTTCGGGGTCCATTTCGTCGGCAGTCTTATAGGTCGCTATACCCATGGGCTGGCGGAAGTCCTGCATGATGTAACCAGCATAGTCCTTGTCGGTATGTCGGCAGAGGATGATGCCAATGGGTGCCTCCTCGTGGTCACGACGGTCATCATCGTTCAAAATACGCAGATAGGCACTCAACTGCGCAAGGTATGCTACCTTGAAACCGCCGTTCTTCAACTCGAAAACCACAGTCCGATTCAGGTCACGATTGAAGAACAGCAGGTCTATCCAGTGGCCGTGGCCCAGTTTGTCGTAGTGTACCTGACTGCCGGAGAACGTGAAGCCACGCCCGAAGGTCATGATGAAATTCTTCACTTTGTGGACAATGTTGCTCTCGATGACTTGTTCGTCCACATCCTCGTCGTGCATACCAAGTTCCTCGACGTTGATGAAATCAAGCAGGTACTCGTCCTTGAACATCCGAATGGCACGATAGGCCTGTTTGTAGTCGGGGATGGTGGCCAGGAAGTTGTTGGGCATCCTGTCTTGATGATGATAGAGGTCTTGCTTATTGATAATGTCAGGCAAATCTTCCGTCGTGGGCTTGTAATTATGGCAATAGCGAATATAGAACAGGCGCTCGTCGGTGTCTTTCGCGTTCTCCAGAATACGGATATGATGGGTAAAACTGATGCTCATGAACTCTGTCAAGGGGAAACCGGGCAAATTCGCCAATCGCAATTGGCGAATTGTATCCATCTTATTATCAGTATATTCCGTGAGATTCTTTTTCAATTCAGAGGACTTTTCTTCCAATTCGCCAATCGCAATTGGCGAATTGGGTTCTATCATACTCCATGCCTCATAAAAGATGCGCATATTCTTGAGGCTCGACACGCCGAAACCTCGCAGACCGGGCAGTTCCTGCCGCAGCTGCATACTGATGGTTTCGATGGCTCTGGTGCCCCAGTTCTTGTTTCGGGTGTTCATAGAGATGAATCTGCCGATGCCGTAATACAGGGCCAGTTGCTCCTGATTGACAGTCTTGGCAGCCCGTGCCTGACTCTGCAGTATCGCAGTTTTTATGACATCAACTGCACCTTGATACTTCCATATCTCGTTTGCCATATATTTCGTTTTACTTCTTTATTCCGTTCGCAGCGTGGAGCGTTTACCTTTTTTCACATCGCGGAAATCACTTCTCAATCGCCACTTCTTTGATGCTTTCCAGGCCGCCCGTGACGGGGTTGAGGACGATTTGCGAGGTTTGTTTCTTGCCGAAGAGGGCTCCGCTGAGGTTTTCGACGGTTCCGAACTGCGGGGCTTGGAAATCGAGTTTCTTGACGGGTGCGTTGCCGTTGAAAAGCGTCGCCGTGGCCTTCACGGGCATGTTGACGTTGAGCCCGATGTCGTCTTTGTCCTTCTTTTTGGGCTCGTCGGGCTGCTGCGGCTTCGCTTCTGCGGCGATGCTAATATAATAAGGTGTGCCGGAGAGGTCGTCGGAATCGACGAGGCCGAAATGGCGCGAAAAACGGAAGACCAGCTCGCGCTCGACGGCTTCCGTGGGGATGAATTCGACGGAAACTTCGGCGGTGTCGCGCTCGGTGATGCCCTCAAAGGCCTGTCTGAGGGCGCGTTCCTGCGTGTCGAGGCCCTGCATCATGATTTGCAGTTGCTGGCCGTCTTTCGGCATGAATTCGGCCTGTCCGCGCTGCAGTTGGTTGCGGCTGTCGCGAATGTCGTAGATTTCCTGTGCGATGAGTTGCGCCATCTTGGCGGTGCTGCCTGCGGTGAGGATGTCTTCGTTCATGTAGTCTTTCGCGTTCAGGGGCTTGGCTTTCGGCGCGGCGACGAAGGGCTTAGGCTGCGCGGCGGTCTTCCCCTGTGCGTTGATGGCCAGCAGAATGCCGTTGTCGGTGCGGGCCACCTCGCTGATGCTGTAGCGCTTGTCCAGTTGGAGCGTGTAGCGTTTGGCCGTGTCGGGCAGTGCAAACGGGGTCATCTGCGTGTCGATGAGGCGATAGGTGGTGCTCGGCTCCAACTGCACGTCGGTTTTCTTCATGTAGCGCTGCGCGTAGGCGGCGAATTCTCCGGGCTTATAGGTGGTTTTCTCGACGAGAAGCGTCAGCCGCAAGGCCGTTTTCGGCAGGAAATAACTTGTTCCTTCGATGGTTTGTGCCACCGCGGTGAACGTGAAAAGACTGAAGAGTGAAAGGGTGAAAAATACTTGTTTCATGTTTTTATTCTGTTTTTTTGATTTCGTTTCTTTTTTTTGGAGGCCCGGGGGCTCAGTTCTTCACTTGCAGAAATGCCTTTGGCAGATAGTTGATGAGGTCGGAGGCGATGAGGCTTTCCTGCCCGATGTCGCGCACGGCTATGTCGCCGGCCAGTCCGTGGAGGTACATTCCGATGATGCAGGCGTCTTTCTGGTCATAGCCTCGGGCGATGAGTCCGGTGATGATGCCTGCGAGCACGTCGCCACAGCCTGCCGTGGCCATGCCTGCGTTGCCCGTCGGGTTGAAAAGCACATGTCCGTCGGGCAGGCAGAGTGCCGAGAAATGTCCTTTCAGAATGATGTAAACGCCCAGTTGCTCGGCCATGTCGCGGGCTTTCGACAGTCGGTCGTAGCAGCCGTTGCTGGTGTTGCCCGACAGTCGGTCGAACTCGGCGGGGTGGGGCGTCATGACGATTCCCTTCGGCAGTTGCTGCATCCAAGCGCGGTGGTTGGCAAGGATGTTGAGCGCGTCGGCGTCGAGCACGATGGGGCATTGCGACCGCCGAATCTGCGAAATCAGCGCGATGGCCGTGTGTTCCTGCGTGCCGATGCCCGGCCCGATGCCGATGCTGTCGAACGGATGTGCATCGACGGGCTCGGAGAAATAAGTGTCTTCGTGGTCCATTTGCAGCACGGCCTCAGGCACGGCCATCTGCATGATGGAATAGTTGCGCTTCGGCGTGCGCACGGTCACTTTCCCTACGCCGGAGCGCAGGCAGGCTTTCGTGGCGAGAACGGCCGCTCCGGTCATTCCGTAACTTCCGGCGACGATGAGCGCATGGCCCATCTGACCCTTGTGCGAAAATTCTTCGCGAGGCCGCATCCGCAGGCGGACGTCTTGCTCTTCGACGATGGCAAACTGCGTGTCGGCACGGGCGATGAACTCCTGCGAGAGGCGGATGTCGAGCACGCGCACCTCGCCGAGGTAGGGCTGGTTGTCGGCCAGCAGCATCGAGAGTTTCGGATAGCCGAAGGTCAGCGTCAGGTCGGCCTTGATGATGTTGGCATAGACGTTGTAGGTGTTGTCCTCGGTCATCAGTCCCGAAGGAATGTCGATGCTCACGACCTTGCTGGGCGACTGGTTGATGTACTTCGCCAGCGACGCAAAGCCGCCTGCGAGCGGCTTGTTCAGTCCCGAGCCGAACAGTCCGTCAACGACGAGCGTGTCGGTGTCGAGTTTCGGCGGGTCGAAGTCGAGCGTCACCTCCGTGAAATTCTTCACCCTGCGGCCGTCGCTCAGCCGTTTTTTGTTGATGTCGCACTCGTCCGACAGATTGTTGTGGATATTGAATAAATAGACCGACACCGTGTAGCCCTGTTCGCCGAGCATTCGCGCCACTGCCAGCGCATCGCCGCCATTGTTGCCCGGACCGGCGAACACGACAACATTCATCCGCGTGTCCCATCGTTCGGCAATGACGCGCGTCACAGCCTTCGCCGCCCTTTCCATCAGGTCGATGGAGCGAATCGGCTCGTGCTCAATCGTGTATGTGTCAAGTTCATTGATTTGAGTGCGTGTAAAGATTTTCATACCTTAATAAAATGAGTTCATATTTTGCAAAGTTACGAAAAAGATGAGAGATGAGGGATGAAAGATGAGATTTTTTTTGTGTTTTCGATTATTTTTCTTAATTTTGTAGGGTAAAATGTGAAATTAAATCGAAAATTATGATGATGATTACTGCTCAAAAAACAAAAGTTTTCTTGTTTTCAGTTTGTTCTTTCTTCGTGGGTGCTTCGGCTTGTGCGCAGACCACTCGCGGCATTGGCGTTTATCCGGGGGCTCCCGAGGAGTTTTTCGGCCCGAAATTGGTGGCCAGCGACGATTTCCGGAATCTGGCGCGAGGCAGGATGGTGTATCAGTCGTCGTCGTTCGACTTCAACATGACGGCGCAACTGCTGACCGACGGGATTGTTAAACGAGGAACGAGGAGCGAGGAGCGAGGAACGAAAAACGGTCGGGAACTGGTTTTCCTTGAGGTTTCTACGCCCGACGGCCAACTGCCCCAGCGGCAGCGCGAGAGCACCATCGACGGCAACGACTGGACGCAGAGTTTCGTCATGGGCGGCGACACGTGGCTGCAATACGAGTGGCATGGCATGAGCGTCGAGGCCGACAAGGTCGGCTTGATTGGCACGGTGGCCTATCGCGAGGCCGAGGCGACGGCGGGCTATCGCGTTCGCGCTTTGGTGTCGGACGACGGAAAACGCTGGCGACAAGTGGCGCTGGAAGAGGGCGAAAACCTGCCCGGCCAAGTGTCGCGGAACCGCGTGAATGCCGACCCGAACAAAAACGCCGGAACCGACGACCTGCTGCCCACGCGTCGGCTGAATATCGAACTGCCGTTCACGGCGAAACAGGCGTTCAGAATGCTGAAAATCGAGTTGCAGATGAAAGGCGCGGCCTACTGGGCGTTCACCGAGAATCCGATTACGCTGAACGGCCGACGGGCGGCGAATTTGCTGCCTTCGAGCGGTTTCACGAGTGCGTGGATGGTGCAGAGCGACCGCGACGAATGGGCGTGTGTGGACCTCGGCGCATCGTCGGAAATCAAGGAAATCAAACTGCATTGGATTGAAAAACCGAAGAAATTCGAGGTGCAAGTGTCGAGCGACGGCAAGGATTTTAGGGCGTTTAGCACAAAATCGACCTCAAAAGACACCCGCTATGTACGCGTTTTCATCCCGTCGGTCGGGGAATTTCAGCGCTCTGTTTTGTCGGAAATCGAGGTGATGGGGCGCGGCGGACTCGTCGCAAAACCCCACGACGAAGCCGGTTGGGAACTATCAACACCCAACACCCAACATTCAACACCCCAAAAATACCTGCTCGACGGCGGCGACTGGCGGCTTCAACGCGCTTCCGAGGTGACGGCCAAAGGCCCGGAAATCTCGTCGGAGGGCTTCGATGCCAAGTCGTGGACGGTGGCGACGGTTCCTGCGACCGTCCTCATGTCGTATGTGAACGCCGGCGCGCTGCCCAACCCCAACTACGACGACAACCTGCTTTTGGCGAGCGAGTCGTTTTTCAACAGCAATTTCGGGTATCGTCGCGAGTTCCGTGTGCCCTCGGAGATGCGCGGACAGCGCGTTTTCCTGAATTTCGACGGCATCAACTGGAAGGCCGACATCTGGCTCAACGGCCAGAAAATCGACCGCATCGAGGGTGCTTTCATGCGCGGAAAAACCGACGTGACGCGCTATTTGCGCGACGGCGTGAACGTGTTGGCGGTGGAAATTGAGAAATGCGCGAATCCGGGCGGTGCGAAACTCAAAAACGAGCAGACCACCGACTTCAACGGCGGCATTCTCGGTGCCGACAACCCGACGTTCCACGCCACGGTGGGCTGGGACTGGATTTCCACGATTCGCGGTCGCGACATCGGCATCTGGAACGACGTCTATCTGACTTCCTCGCCCCACGGTGTCACGTTGAGCGACCCCGTCGTGAGCAGCAAGGTGAGCATCAGCGGCCCCGACACGCTGGCGACGATGCAGCCCGCCGTCGTGCTGAAAAACCATTCCAACCAACCACAGAAAGGCACGCTGAAAGGCTGGATTGGCAACATACGGTTTGAAAAAACGGTCGAACTCAATGCCGGAGAAGAGCGCGAAATCGGCTTTAATCCCGCCGAATTTCCGCAACTTCGCGAGAAGAAAATGCGACTCTG